>JBHHXF010000073.1:0-10682 GCA_046756905.1 Anaerolineae bacterium
CACACCCACCAACACGCCAACCAACACCGCCACACCGACCAACACCCCAACCCCCACCAACACGGCGACGCCAACCAATACACCGACTGCGACGCCCACCAACACGCCCACTCCGACGCCGACCAACAGTCCACCCAACGCGGCCGGCGACACCGCCAGCACCGATGAGGACACCCCCGTCACCGTGGACGTCCTGGCCAACGATAGCGATCCTGATAACGACAGCCTGAGCGTCTCCAGCGTGGGCAGCGCCGGCCACGGCAGCGTCGTCAACAACGGCAGCAACGTCACCTACACGCCCCACGCCAACTACCACGGCAGCGACACCTTCTCCTACACCGTCAGCGACGGCCGCGGGGGGACGGACACGGCCAACGTGACCATCACCATCAACCCGGTCAACGATGCACCGACGGCGGTGGACGATGCCGCTGTCACGGAGGCAGCCACAGCGGTGGATATTGACGTCCTGGCCAACGACACCGACGTAGACGGCGACAGCCTCTCCGTGTCCGATGTGACCCAGGGCAGCCACGGCGCGGTACAGATCAACCCCGGCGGGACCATCGAATACACACCGGAGGCCGGCTTCAGCGGCCTGGATACCTTCACCTACACCGCCGGCGACGGCAACGGGGGCAGCGATACCGCCACCGTCACCGTCATCGTCAGCGCCCCCCAGGCAGGTGTGGACGCCGTGGACGACATCGCCACCACGCCCGAGGACACCGCTGCATCCATCGCAGTGCTGGCGAATGATACAACCATCACCGGCACACTGGCCGTGATCAGCGTGAGCCAGCCCGAACACGGCGCCACAGTGATTGCCGATACCACCCACATCACCTATATGCCGGCGGCCAACTACAACGGTTCGGATTCCTTCACCTACACCGCCAGTGATGGGTTGCAGAGCGCCGATACCGCCACCGTCTCCGTGGTCGTCGATCCGGTGAACGACGCCCCGGACGCGCGGGACGATCAGGTCACGCTAGACGAGGACACAACAGTTGACATCCAGGCTCTGAGCAACGATGTCGATGCGGACGGCGATTCGCTGAGTGTGTCCGGACTGGGACAGCCGGCTCATGGACGCGTCATCCTCCGGCCGGATGGCAGCCTGCGCTACACCCCCACCGCCAACTACAACGGCCCGGACAGCTTCAGCTACACCATCCGCGATGGTCAGGGTGGAGCGGACACCGCCACGGTCGAGGT
This sequence comes from Anaerolineae bacterium, assembly GCA_046756905.1. Lineage (GTDB taxonomy): Bacteria > Chloroflexota > Anaerolineae > Epilineales > JAANWY01 > JBHHTZ01. The sequence continues at coordinate 1,219 of JBHHXF010000073.1, forward strand.
CACCGTCGATCCGATCAACGATGTGCCGGGCGCCCTGGATGACTCCGTCACCACAGATGAGGACACGCCCATCGACATCCACGTCCTGGCCAACGACGGCGACGTGGAGGGAGATGCCCTCACCGTAGTCAGCTTTACCCAGGGGCAGCACGGGACGGTCATCAGCAACACCGACGGCAGCCTCAGATACACCCCAGACCCCGACTACAACGGTGCGGACGACTTCACTTACACAACGGATGACGGGCAGGGTGGCACGGATTCAGCGGCCGTGACGGTCACCATCAACCCGGTGGACGATCCCCCCGAGGGCGTGCGCGACGCGACGATCCTGGAGACCCAGACTGCGCAAACCTCTGTGAGGACTCACACGGCCCTGGCCACAGAGGCTGAAATCGATGTCCTGAGGAACGACGTCAATCCAGACGGCGCCCAACTTCAAGTGACCCGCGTGGGCCGCGCCCGGTTCGGTCGCGTCAGCATCGCTCAGAATGGAAAAGTGAAATACAGCCCCGACGCCGGCTTCATCCAGGGCACAGACACCTTCACCTACACCGTCGGCATGGTGGGCAAGGTGTATGAATCCATCGATGCGGTCAACATCGTCCTGAACCCGCCGGGCGGCGAAGTCGTCGCCATGGATGACACCGCCACCACCCAGGAGGACCACTCCGTCAGCTTCTCCATCATTGATAACGACATCAACAACGGCGGCGGCACGCTGTCCTTGATGGGTGTGGTCCCCGATGCGGGGCTGGTGGTGGTCAACCCGGATGACACAGTGACCTACTACCCTGCTGCCAACCTGTACGGCACTGATGTCTTCACCTACATCGTGGGGAACGGTGAGCTGGGGGCGGATACGGGACTCGTTACAGTGACCATCCAACCGGTCAACGATTTCCCCAATGCCGTGGCGGACGGAGCCACCACGGCGGAGGACACGCCCGTCACGATTGATGTCCTGGCCAACGACACCGACATTGAGGGTGATGCGCTGTCGGTGGTCAGCGCCGGCCAGGCCCGCAACGGGTCAGTGGTGGTGAACGGCGACGGGACGCTGACCTATACGCCTGATCCCCGGTTCTACGGGATAGACTCGTTCAGCTACGTGTTGCGGGATGCCCACGGCGCTGACGACATCGGCGTGGTGCTGGTGGGGGTGACACCCATCAACAACTACCCGGAGCCGGCCATCGACCTGGTGGACACACCCGAAGACACGGCGGTCAACATCCAGGTGCTGGCCAACGATTACGACGCCGACGACGATGCCCTCACCGTCACTCGCGTTACCCAGGGGAGCAACGGGACGGTGACTATCAACGATGACAATACCGTGACGTACACCCCCAACCTCAACTACAACGGCCAGGACAGTTTCACCTACCGGGTCAGCGACGGCCAGTTGTCCACCGCCACGACAGTTGAGGTCAGCGTCCTGTCCGTCAATGACCCCCCAGCAGTGGTAGATGATAGCGCGAACACCCCCACAGACACGCCACGCAACATCCTCATTCTGAGCAACGATTCAGATCCAGAGGGGGACCCCCTCAGTGTGAGCACCATCGGTCCGGTGGCCAACGGCGTTGTCATCCTGAACGACGACAACACTGTCACCTACACGCCTAATGGGGGTTTCGCCAGCACCGATACCTTTACGTATACCGTCACCGACGGCAGTCTGGGCAGTACGGCGACCGTGTCCGTCACTGTGGGGGTGCCGAACAACACGCCCACGGCGGTGGACGACAGCGTGACCACGGACGAAGATACGCCGGTGACGATTGCTGTGCTGGCCGGCGACAGCGATCCCGATGAAGACCCGTTGATGGTCAGCGCTGCCAACCAGGCCGGCCACGGGGTGGTGAGCACCGATGGCCACACGGTTGTTTACCGGCCCGACCTCAACTTCAACGGCGCAGATTCCTTCACCTACACCATCAGCGACGGCGACCTGACGGCCGAGGCCAGCGTTGCCGTGAGCGTCACACCAGTGAACGATCCCCCCACAGCGGTGGATGATCTGGTGGTCACGGAGAAGAACACGGCTGCGACCTTCAATGTCCTTCCCAACGACACGGATGTGGACGGCGACCCGGTGAACGTGAGCGCCGTGGGCAGCGCGGCCCATGGAGCGGTCACCCTGCAGCCGAACGTGCCGCTCCCGGTGCCGGAGAGGAAGATCACTTACACGCCGGCGCAGGATTTCACCGGCGCCGATGTTTTCACCTACACCCTCACCGACGGCGCCCTCACCGCCACCGGTTCGGTGACGGTTCGCGTCGTCACGTTCGATGTGAATGGCGATGGCGCAGTAGATGTGGCGGACATCATGCTGGTGGCCGGCGGCTGGCGTAGCGCGTGCGAGGATATCGACTACGAGCCACTTCACGACTTCGACGGCGACTGCGACATCGACATCGCCGACATCATGCGGGTGGTGGCTGCATGGAGATAGCACATACCGGTAAGCGGCAGGAGGCATTGTCACAATATCGCCTTCCTCCTCATAAGCCAGGCATACTCGTTGCCCAACTCTCGCTCTCCGAGCAAGCCCCACCCCCTCCACTCTCCACTCTCCACTCCGGCGGCAGGTTGCGTTCCACGGGAGAGCCTGGTACAATGAGTAGTGGTGGGCAACGAGCAATTGGCGCAGCGTGGTCAGGAGATGTCGGACATGAAATTCCCCTATGGAATCAGCGATTTCTATCAGGTCATCACCGAAGACTACTTCTACGTGGATCGCACCGACCGCATCCGGCTGATCGAGGAGACCGGGAAGCACCTGCTGTTCCTGCGCCCACGGCGCTTTGGCAAGAGCCTGCTGCTCTCGATGCTGGAGAACTACTACGATGTGGCGCGGGCCGGCGAGTTTGAGCGCTTGTTTGGGCATTTGGCCATCGGCCAAAACCTGACGCCTTTGCACAATTAGTACCTGGTTATGCCGTGGGATTTCTCGGTGATTCGCTCCCACGTGGATATGGAGACCATTGAGCAGGATCTGCACGATCACATCAATACACACATTGCGATCTTTTCCCAACGTTATAGAGACATCTTAGGCGCCGAGATCAAGATCAATGAAACCAATGCCATCGACTCATTCGGGGCAGCACTGGGGGTGGTGCGCCGATTGTACGTCGAGCGCATTCGCGATATGCTGCTGCCCGACCCACAGGATCGAGATGAGGGACGCCGGTCAGCCAAGATACTGTTTCAGAGCGGGAACTTGCAGCCGTTCTGCGATTTCATAGAGCAACGCTACTTCAAAATCTTTGATAACCGCGACTACCGCTGGGCCAACGAACTAACGCTTAAGACGGCCTTTCTGACGGTGCTGTTCGACGATCGACTCTACATGATCGACTCAGAAACCGAGCTCGAACGCACGTATGCGGACCTTACCCTGATCCGCCGGCCCGAGCTGCGCGGGCAACCCCAAGCGCTGGACTTCCTCATGGAGTTCAAGTATGCGCCGTTGACAGAAGCAGGTTTGAGCGGTGCAGAGCTCCGCCAACTGCAGCCTTCGGAATTGCAAGCTATACCCATCGTCCAGGAGAAACTGGCGGAAGCGCGGAGACAATTGCAACGCCATCGCCAGGTACTGTAGGCGAAGTACGGCGCTGGTTCGACAGGGCTCACCACAGGTGGGCTGCGGCTGCGGGCCTACGCCGTCGTCGCGTTGGGCTTCGACCACCTGGTGTGGGAGGAGGTCTGACAGGGGGGGAGGCCTGGAGGTGATCGACGGCGAGGCCGGCGTCATTCACCTGTTGGATGAAGGGGGATGGCGCATTGCGATTGGCCACGCAACGCGGCACGCTACGCGCCCCTGGCCCTCAGATACGGGCCGGCTACTCCCTCGGCTAAAACCCACGTCGTTCAGACGTGGGAACCGTTCTTGCTGGCCCAGACAGCCTGACAGCTGAACGCCGCAGGTTTGAATAGCCCGCCGGCGCCAACCCCACACGCTGGTGGGCCCAGGCAGCTCCAGCTCCGGGCACGCGGCAAGGGTCCAGACGTCGGTGACCGGGTCATAGCCCCAGTCCTCGTCCAAGCGGATCATCATCAGGTTGCTGTCCGCAACGTCGGGGCCGCCTCCGGGCCCGCACTGCGGCGCGATGGTCGTCGAGACGACAGTGTAGAAGTTGCCGTTCAGGTACAGCAAGGCGTTGACATTGGCTCCGCCATCGGCCACCTGGCTGAGGTCCAAATCACGAGCTTCGCCGATGAGGCTGAGATCGGCAGTAAGCTCTCGCCGGCGATAGATGGTGTCCGAGTCGGGCGTCATCCCTCCTCGTCGGTGGTGAGCTGGATGGTGCGCACGTGTTCCAACTGGAAGGCCTCGGGGATTGCGGTGGGTGTGGGAGTCGGCGCCGCGCCGGGCCAGGTCTCGCGCCACTGGCCGGCCACCAGCGGCAGGTAGACCTGGCAGGGCAGCTCTGAGGCTGTGGTCATGATGTCCACCACGTCGCCCACCCCGTTGGCGTTGGCGTCCCCCACGCACTGGGAGGCCGGCGTCGTCGGTGTGGGCGTTGGTGTCGGCTGCACTACATCGCCAATCACCCGGATGGTGTATTCGACCAGGAAGTAGCTCCCCGCCGCCGGCGCCGCACCCTGGACACCGTCGCCGAAGCGGATGAGGCCGGCTTCGGCCTCCAGAGTGAACACGCGGGCATCCGACGGTTGGGTGCTCAGGTCCGACACCTGAAGCCACTCCTCAAAAATGCGGTTCTCCGCATCCTCCCGGGTGGCCGCCCAGAAGACGCGCACGTCCTGCACGGGCGGGAAGCGAAGCGGGTACGCCTGGGCCGGCCCGCCGTCCGCCTGGAACAAGTCCCCCTTCGCGCCGATCGGGTCGTGCTGAGAGCCGGCGTAGAAGCCGCGCCGCTCCTCTTCCCCGCCGAAGAAATACTTCTCGGGGCTCTCGGCGGTCCAGGCGTAGTACCACATGTGAGCTTGGTTCTCCTCGTTGCCAATCTCGAAAAAGCGGACGTCGAGGGGGTCGGGGAAACCCATGACCGCGCGCTGGGCGCCCCAGGTGGAATCGGCGGGGCCGTTGAGGAACTCCACCAGGTCGGCCGCGTCCTGGGCGGTCATGGTGCCGAAGTTGACGGTGATGATCGGCTCGGCGCCAATGTCCCGGGTGAACTGAATCAGGTGGGCGATGTTCACCAGGCTGGGATCGTGGACCCGCCGGCCGGGCTTGATGATCTCATCCAGTTTCCAGTCGTAGGTATCGGCGTTGTTGCCGCCGGGCCAGCGGATGAGCGCAATGCCCATCTGCCGCGAGGCATCCACAAAGCCGGCATGCTCCACCGTCATCGAAGCCTGAGTCGACTGGAGCAGATTGCTGCCCCAGAGGTTGCCGTCAATCAGGTAGCCAGGCCGGGTGGTGTCGATGGTGATGGTGGCGTCGGGGGTCTGACCGGCTACGCGGTGCATGCTGCCGGCACCGCCCCCGCCGAGAGCGACGACGAGCACGAACAGGCCCAGGCCCTGACGTACGATGACTGATAGCCGTTCACGGACCACGCGGCCGATCTGACGCACGCTCTCCCAGGGCAGGAAGTAGACGACCAGGACCGCATACAGGGCGAACACGCCGGCCTGCATCAGCGTCAGCGCCACCAGAAGGAAGATCAGGAGGAGCATGCGTAACAGGTCTTTGCCGAACAGGGGCTTGCCCAGGTCGGTGAAATCGACGGTGCAGGCATCCAGAAGATAATCGGGCAGTAGCGCCAGGCCGCTGGTGATGAGGAAGGGCCAGCGCTGGCGCACGGCGTGGGCGATGGCGGTTGGGATGGTGGCGAACAGCGGCGGCATCTCCTGGCCTGTCGTCTCCCAGGCAACGAACGCGAAGGTGATGTGGAGAAAGCCGGCGAACAGGAAGTAGAAGAAGAGAAGGAAGAAGGGGTAAACAAGCAGCGACTCTCGGTCACCCTGAGCCGTCTGGTAGACGGCCAGGTAGATCAGGCCCAGCACCAACCCGGCCAGCCAGAAGCTCCAGGCCAGGTCTTTCGCGGACCACTGTTCATACGTGGCCACGAGCACGGTCGCCAGGAAGCCGATCAGCCGCAGCCAGGGCTGCTGCCGTTGCAACCAGGAATCCTCTGAAAAGATGATCTTCGCCATGAGTAATCGTTCCTCCAGGTATTGTTCCCATTGATCGGGTCCATCACCTTGATCCTCGCTACTTCACCCTCATCCAGCCGCACCAGCAGAACGCCCTCGGCCGGCAGCGCCACCTCCAGGCTGGCCCGGCCGTCTACAGGCGTCAGCGCGATGGTCTCCGGGATCAGGTCCACGCGCGGATCGGCGTTGTACTGCGCCGCCAGCGCCTCCAGATCGGCGTCCAGGAACGGCTTCTCGGCATCCAGCGCGGCCACCGTGTCCGCGTAGAGGGCCGGGTTGTCTTCCTTCAGTTGCTCCAGGGTCGCCACCGGGTCGGTTTGCAGGCCGGCGATCAGCGGGTCCACCACGTCCGGCAGGTAGCCGGCGTCCAGCAAGGCCTGGCGTACCGGCACCAGGTGGTCATTCCAGGTGAACTGGTAGGCAGTGCCGATCTCATCTTTCAGGGCGTAGGCGTTGCCGTGGGTGTCGTCCACGCGGTAAATCTCCACGTCGTAGGCCGGCGCTGCCAGCCCGGTGAAGGTAAGGTCCAAGGTCGCCGGGGAGAGAGTATTCGTCACCTGGCCGCCGCTGGCGATGAGGACGCCGATGGTGCCGGAGATGTCGCGGCCCGCCAGTACGGCGCGATCGCCCCAGTCGCCGGCCTGCGTCACCGCCAGGCGCGTCTCGCCCAGCATGGCCTCTAGGCGCAGGGCGTTGAAGACGGGTTTGTGCAGGCCCTGGGGGTTGACAACTCCTAACCGGGCGGTGAAGGGATAGCGTGACCACTGTTCCTGACTATCCGCAAGTTTGAAGAAGGCATGACCCGCCAGGGGAAGGTCGGCGTAGTAGGCCAGCCGGCGAGCGGCAAATGCGGCGTTGGCAGGCGTGTCCAGGACAGGATCGCGAATGTGATGATTCCACTCGTCGAGGACAATACCGGTGGCCGTCAGGCCATGTTCATCCAGGTACTGGCGCAAAGCCGGCATGTTCTGCAACAGGGGTGCTTCCACTGACGCGTTGTAGGTGTGCAGGGCGAAGTAGACCAGGCGGTCGGGAGCCAGGCCGGTGTCCAGGAACCAGTCGATGAAGTCCTCACTCACGGCCACGGTCTCGCCCTGAATGGTGGACGCGAGTCCCACCGCGGCTGGGCCGGCGAAGCGGGCCTGGGGGTCAGCCTCCAGGATGCCATCTTTGAGCGCCGTCAGAGTGTCCAGGTACTGCTGGCGCGTGCCGTGCCAGAAGAGGGAGATGTCGGGCTCGTTGAGTAGCTCGTAGATGTGGGGTGCGTCCGGGTAGGTGGCAAAGGCGGGAAGATAGACCTCGCGCACCAGGTCAATCACCTGCTGACGGAAGTGCACCAAATCCTGGGGCGGATACCCGTGACAGAAATCGGAGCTCTGATCGCCGGGACACCCTGTCCAGGAGGGAGGAAATGCGAAGAGGTCGAGAATGGGAATACCTCCCTGCTCCAACACCCAGGCCACCTGGGCAGTCATGCGCGAGCGGTCCCCGGGCTGGTCGGCCCACCACCTCAGGGCATGGTGGATGCGCAACAGGCGGCCTTGCATGCCAAGCAGGCTTTGCAAATCACTCAAGGCGCCAGCGCGTTGATCCAGACCGTTGAGGTTGATGTGCCCGCCGGTGAGGTGACTGAGATCGCCCAGGTCGCTGCCGGCGGCGACGGTGAGGGCCAGGGACGCGGTGGGCGTTGGGCCTGGGGTCGGTGTGGGGGTGGGCCACGGCTGGTGCCAGTTGGCGGCCACCAGGGGCAGGTAGACGTGGCAGCCGAGATCGGCGACCGTGGCTTGGATGTCCACGACGTCACCGATGCCGTTGGCATTGACGTCGCCTGCGCATTGGGAGGCCGGCGGTGTAGCCGTGGCCGTCGGCGTTGGCGTTGGCGGGGCCACGCGGCCGCTCACCCGCAGTACACGCGTCTGTTGCGGACTCAGCGTCAGGGTGAGGACGATATCTCCGTCCGCCAGCGTGAAGGGCACCGGCTGGTCGGTCGCCAGGTCGGTGATGACCGCCGTGGCGGGATCGGTTAGGCTCAGGGGGGCAGTCTCAACGGTGATGGTGGCAGTGTGGGTGGCCTCAGAACGATTGTGGACGGCAAAGTAGAGAGCACCTTCAGTTCCTCTGAGTTCCCCTGAGTTCCCCTGAATTCCCAGGAACTCGGAGGAACTTGGGGGAACCTGGGGGAACTCGGGGCCGCCGAAACGTTCGATCCAGACGTTGTCGCTGTCCGCCCGCGCGTAGGTGAGGGGTTCCCAGCCGGCGGCCCAGTAACGCTCAATCAACTCGATGGTGTCGCTGATGATCTGCTCCGCCTCTGGCTCCCAGTTGTCGCCGTTGGGTCCGTGTCCGGTGCGCACGCCGTAGAGCAAGGCCAGTTGCGAGAAGGTATAGGCTTCGGTGGCTGTGAGTCCCGAGGTCTGGTTGGCGAAGCGGTAAACACGGGGGTAGGCAATAGCTCGCCGATAGTTCAGGGTTTCCGGGTTCCAGTTCTGTCCCTCTCCATTGCCATCCAGGTTCCCTTCGCTGCCAAAAGCGTCGAGATAGGCTGCCAGATAATTGGGGTGGCCCAGGCCCCAGAAGTTGATGGTAATGCCGCGGTCAGCACCCCAATTCGCGTTCACGTAGTCGCGGAGGAAAGCCAGATACTCGCGAAAGGCAAAGCCGGTGTGCACAGCCGGCTGATATGTGTGGGGGGTGTAGCCCAGCGGCCAGTCGGCGGCACCGATTGCCTCCGGCCGGAGGTCGAAGGTGGGATTGGACATGAAGTTGTCGATCTGCACGCCGTCCAGATGGGCGCCGGCCTGGGTAGTGGCGGTGAAGGCCGGGGTCACGCGCCAGTCCAGCAAGTAGGATGCCAGCCCGTCCTCCAGGTCCGGGTCCGCGTTGCCGGCCCACACCATCTCCCACATACCCTGGGACCAGGGGAAGGAACCCAGCTTCTTGATGGACCAGTCGCTGTTGGTGTCTACGACGGCGCTGTTGGAAAGAGCCTGGGCGAAGGCGACCAGACGGGCCTGGGGACTGGAGAGCGTGTCGGTGACGATGGCCAGAGCCTGGTCGAGTGTGGGGCGGGGCTCGGTATCGGGCACCAGGCGTAGGTGGAACTCGCCCACGATGTACTGGGCGGAATAGGTGTTGGTGGCATCCTCGGCCAGGGCCTGTTGCACGCCCGCCGGCGTGTAGTACTGACCCTGGCTGGCATCGGGGTAGTCGTACATGGGAAGGTCTGTGGTATAGGCATCAGGTTGCAGGGCGCGGTGGCGGGCAATGACGTCACGGAAGCCCCAGGCCGGGTCGAAGCGATACAGCATCAGATCGAACGTGGCGCGCGG
>JBHHXF010000074.1:0-10623 GCA_046756905.1 Anaerolineae bacterium
CTCTCCAAATCGCGCGGGTAGTAGGTCATAATCTCAATGCCATCCTCGGTGATGGCGACGGTGTCGGAGTGGCGGAAGCCGCCCAGGTCGGGGGTGTAGAGGCCCGGCTCCACGGTGAACACCATGCCCGGTTGGAGCGAGGTCGCGTCGCCAACGTCGAGAAAGGGGCCTTCGTGGTAGCGCAATCCGATGGCGTGACCGGTGTGATGTCGCCAGTACGACATGAGATCGTGCTTCTCGTAGTAGGTGCGCACCGCCCGGTCCACATCGGCGCACGTGGCGCCCGGCTTCATGGCATCGAAGGCGGTGTCCTGAAGCGCAACCATGTGATCGAACATGCGCTGCTGCTCGTCGGTGGCCGGCCCGATGATCATGGTGCGCTCCAGCTCCGAATGGTAGCCCCACACCGGCGCGCCGGCCCCTGTCACCAGCACGTCGCCGGCCTGGAATGTGATGTTGTTGGCCATCGCGTGCGGGATCGCTGCGTTGCGCCCGATCTGCCCCCGATAGCCGGCGGTGGCTCCGTCGAAGAACGGGCTCTGTGCCCGGTATATCGGCCCAACCGTATCGAGCATGGTCAGAGTCGCCTCCATGCTGGCGCGCTGGCTCACCTCCGTCTCGCTGGCCCCAACCGTTGTGTATCGCTGGAGCAGCGTATGGGCTAGGTGTCCCCACTTCACGCTCTCGCGGATCAGCGACAGCTCGGCGGAGCTCTTGATCATCATCTGCTCCTCGATGAAGGCGGCCACGCGGGTGGGCCGGCCACCGGTCAGCTCGCTCAGGCTGGGGCCGCGATAGCCCAGCATCCACGGGTAGCCGTCGGTGTCCACCCCGAACGCGCCGCCGACGTCCATCTCGTCGAGGGTCTGCTTGAACAGCTCCATGGGATGAGGATCATATGGATATTCCAGATAGTGGTCCACCCGATCGACCAGCGCGTGGGCCTTGGCGTGTTCCACCTCCAGCCGAGGCACGAACAGCGCTTTCTCGCCGCGCGTGTTCAACACGAACGCGACGGGGCGCTCGGTCGGGATGAAGGCAAAGCCGGCGTAGTAGAGGATGTAGTGCCTGTCGAACAACACGACGCCGGCGAGTTGTCGGGCCTTCAGATGCTCCAACAGCCGGTCACAGCGGCCCTGAAATTCCGCATCGGTGATGTTTATCGAGGTCTGCATAGCAATCCCTTTCTGATCCTGGCCGTCCGCGCATATGACAGCGAATCCGAGGATTCAGCGAATTCGGTCAATCCCCAGATTCATTGTCATATCGAGTGGTCGTGGGGAACCATCCCATGGTGTCACACTATATGCCAGTCGGGCCGATTCGTCAAGTGTGGAAAGCCGGATTTTGCAAAGCGCCTCAGGACCTGTATATTTGATTTTGCCGTTCGCCCGGTCAGACCGACGGTTGAGTAGTGACAGCTCATCATCATCCACCCACTGTGGAGGCGACAACATGCGCAGGCGAGCCATTCTGTCCCTTTCAGTCTTCTTTCCCTTGGCCGGCCTTGTCGCCCTGGCGAAGCCGAATACCCAATACCCAATATCCGACGCGCCAACACCCTCAGTTCAAGCTGACACAGGCGCGGCATACCTGCCCCTTGTCGCCAACGGGTGGCGCCGGCCCCCGCCGCACCTGACACCCACGGCTTCGGCCACGTCCAGCCCAAGCCCGACGACCACCGCCACCTCGACACCGACCCTCACCCCGACACCGGCCGCTGCCACAGTGCGCTATGTGTCCGGCAGCAGCCAGAAAGTCTGCCAACTGACCGGCGAGTTCGACCGCGAACGCCAGCAAACGACCCTGAACCGGACGGAGTCTCGCTTCGGGGTCATCGGCACAGACCTGGGCGCCTCGTTCGAGCACGCCGGCCGCCTCTACTTCCTCTTTGGCGACACAGTGGGCGTCGAGCGTCGCGGGGGCGACAGCATCGCGTACTCTGAGGATACGGACCCCGATGATTGCGTGACGATGAGCTTTGTCATCGCCCGGGATGGACTCTACCTGCCTCCTCACGTCCCGGGCGTCTCGCTGGGGGCTTTTGAGGTTCCCAGTGGGGGCTTCAGCGCCGGCGAAAAGATGTACGTCTTCTTCACCACGGACCACAGCGAGCAGACGATGATGGGCCGCTCTGTCCTGGCGCTCTCAACCGATGGGGCGCAGAGCTATGAGTATCTCTACGACGTCTCTCGCGATAAGTTCATCAACATCGCGCCGGCTATCGTGGACAACGCCGACGTCCCTGGACTGCCCGAAGGGAACGGGCAGGGGCTGTTGCTGTGGGGTAGCGGCCCCTACCGCCATAGCGATCCGTACCTGGCTTTCATGCCGTTGAGTGGTGTGGAAGACCACAGCAGCTTGCGCTACTTTACCGGCCTCGACTCCGGCTCCGGTTCACCGCTCTGGAGCACCGCTGAGGCCGAGGCGGCGACTCTCTTTAGTCAGCCCTGCATTGGTGAGCTTTCTGTCGCCTGGAATCCGTTCTTGCGTCGATGGCTCATGCTCTACAACTGCGCAGACCCGCGCGGCATCAACTTCCGCGTGGCGGATCAGCCCTGGGGACCGTGGTCCGAGGCGCAGGTGCTTTTCCACCCCTGGGAAGACGGTGGCTACTGCCACTTTATGCACGTGAGCTGGGAGTCCCAGAATTGTGATTCGGTTCACGATCCAGGCCGGCAGAACGTATGGGGTGGGGAATACGGGCCGTATCTCATCCCCCGCTACGCCGTTGGCGACGACAGCCGCACGACGATCTACTACGTCATGTCCACCTGGAACCCGTACAACGTGGTGCTCATGAAGTCCACCCTACACTTTTCGAGCGAGCTCCTTTCGAGCCTGTCAAGAGGTGAACTCTCGTCCTCGGGACTAGCAAAAGTCATCCAGCTATCACGGATTCTTGCGGATGAGCGGCAGGTAGAGATAGGCCTCCGGCGTGGGCGTGAGTGACACTGTAGCGGTGGCTGTGGGGGTCACTGTACGGCTCCCAGTTGGGGTTGCAGTGGGGGTGGCTGTGCTTGTCGCCGTGCGCGTTGCCGTCGGGGTGTGAGTAGCTGTCGGTGAAGGTGTGAGTGTTGGGTTGCCCGTTGTCGTGGTGGTTGGCGTGGGTGACACCGTGCCCGTGGGCGTGGCCGGCGGGGTATGGGTAGGCGTTGGGGTTGGCGTGTGGGCCGGCGTTGCCTCCCCCACACCGCTCCAGAAGCCGCCAACCAGGCTGTAGCCGCCGCCGGTGAGGACAGGACCCGACTCCGGCTGGCCGTTGGTGCCCATCAGCGTGTAGCCGCCACCGTTGACCGTGGCCCCGCCGCCGTCCACTGTCCACCAGGTCAGGTCGTAGCCTGTGCTGCCTGTCCTGAACTTGTCCTGAGCAGAGTCGAAGGGCGTGGTCGAAGGGAGCGCAGTCGAAGCGCCGCTGCCTGTCTGGGCCAGGCCGGCGCCCACGATCACCAGGCCAAGGAACAGCGCCACAGGCAGCATCCTCCGCATTTTCAGCAACCACCGATTGATGTGGAAAAACGAACCCTTCATGACATACCTCCTGCGCATCTCACGCGTACAAAGTCACGGGGGCAAATGCTCGTATTCCACTTTCACGCCGTAGAATTCTGCATCTCTACGCATGCTCATCCAAAGATAGTAAGTGTAGCTGTTGCTATCGATCACCGGCTCTTGAATCGTGTCATCGGAGAAGCAAAGAAAGGAGTCCCCGGGTGTTTCAGGAGCCCAAGCAAACGCCAATGTCTCTGATCCTCCAGCAAAATCGCCCCGGTCGACCCCGATGCGCAGGTCACCCTCGCTGCCCAGAGGCCGAGCAGTCCAGAAGCATCCGGTGATCCGGGTGATCCTGGCATTCTGCGGCAGTTGCAGCGGTGCATAAAATGGATAAAGGGGCCCCAACGCTCCCATCGGCTTCAGATAGTAGCCTTCGTTGGTATACTCAATATCGTGTTTCTGAGGCCAGAAGGCGGCCGGCGCCACAGAGAGCGTGGCGGTTCTGGTGGCTCGGATGATGTCGCCAGCCACAGCCAAGTCACGGGAGACAGTGAGATTTCCCTCAACGTGGGCCTTGCCGTCGGAATAGACGCCAAAGCCCTCGGGGCTATCGGACTTGCCATAGACGCCGTATGTGGCGCCGCTGCCGGCCGATGCGTGGCCATACACCCCGCTGGCGCCGGTGGCGTTACTTTTTGTCCGGCCGTAGACGCCATGTGCTATGCCGGTGGGATCTGTGCCCACGGCGTAGACCCCGTAGAACCCGCCCTCACCATACACGCCTCGGCCGGAGAGCGAGCTGGCTTTCCCGAACACGCCATACGTCGAGCCGCTGCTGGCGGTGGCGATGCCGACGGTGCCGGTGGTGGGGGCGGTGCCGTAGACACCCGCGCTGTTAGTACTGCCACCCCTGATACCATAGTCATTGGTGCTGGACCCCGATACACCCCAGCCATCGGCCGAGGAACCCCATACGCCCGCACCATCGGTGCTGTAACCGTGCACGCCGGTTTGGCCTTCACCGTACACACCCTTGCCGTTGGTCGAACTCGCCTTCCCGTACACGCCGTAAGTCGTGCCGCTGGTGCTGGTGGCCTCGCCGTACACGCCGTAGCCGTTGCTGGCGGTGGCTCTGCCAAAGATGCCATTCATAGGCGCTTCACCGCCTACACCCGTACCAAAGCTGGAGTTGCTCTTACCGTAGACGCCGTAGGAGGTGGCGCTGCCGGCATCGGAGGCCAGACCGTACACACCGTAGGGGGTGCCAGTGCTGCCGCCGGCCCTGCCGTAGACCCCGTAGCCGCTTGTGTTATTGTAGCCGGAGAGACCGGCGCCGGCCGGGGAACTGCTGCTGCCATAGACAGCGGCCGCGTTACCACTGGAGGTGGAGGCGATAGCGTTCAGCGCCGCTCCGCTGGTCGACGAGGTGGTAAGCTGGAGAGCTGTACCTGCGCTCTCCACGGATGCTCCCGGCCGCAGGCTGTGCGCGTACGGGGCGGCGGTGAGGGCCACGCGCGGTTCGAGGGACGCGCCCTCCACTTCGATACCCAGGTAGCGGGCATCGCCCGTAAAGGCGGTGACGCCAAAGTCCAGCGGTACGCTGAAGTAGCCGTCGTTCACCTCCACGCCACTGGCAGTCTGCTCACCCACCAAGTCGCCGTCGCTGGGGGCGGTCCACAGGGTGAAGTGGAAGTCGAGGTTGCCCTCTACAGGGGTTTCGTCCAAGAGCAACCGCCCCTGGTAGGTGAAGCCGGCGCCCACGGCGTCCTGCACGCCGAGTTCCTCCGCCGGTTCTGGCCCCTGGGCCAGAGCTAGGCCGGCCACCAGGGTCAGCAGCAGCGCCAACCCCATAATCAGTGCGCTGACGAGAACCCGTTGTCCCTGCATGGTACACCTCCTGAGAGTGTGAAAGCTTTCGGCCGTCGAATAGAGTGTTCTTCGGATGTCCATCGCACACCTCCTCGCAAGCTCATGGGTGGTTCTTCAGCACGACGGGTAGATAGAGATTGACAGCCGGCTCATACTCGTAGGCTCCGATGTCGCAGGTGGCGGCGCCGTTGTCGTCGCCGTCCACGGGCCGGGCGACGGCGCGCTGGTCGGTGGCGGGGCAACTCGTGTTGTCGCCGGCGTCAATGGCCGGACTGCCGTCCAGGAGCGCGTGGGTCTGGGTGGGACCGCCGTTGTCTCGCAGCGGCCCGAGAAGGGGGTCCGTGCTGGTCAGGTCGCCGGCACTACTGAAGCCGCACGTGTTACCGCTGTCCAGGTTGTGGCCGCCGGAAGTGATGGTACCGCTGCAATTCCCACCCGAGGTGCTGTTCGTGACGATTGTATTCGTCAGCGTAGCCCGGCGGCGACCATTGAGGATACCTCCCCCTTCATTGGCCGCGCCATTGTCGCTGATCGTGACGTTGGTCAATGTGGCGCTCCCGAAATTCCAGATGCCGCCACCATCGTTGGTACTGTTGTTTCCGCTGACAGTGCTGTTGAGCAGCGTCAGTGTATTACCATCGCCGTTGAGGATGCCTCCACCACCAAAAGCTGCGCCGTCGGCTGCGTTTCCACTAATGGTGCTACCAATGATCGTCAACGCGCTGCTGTTTATGTTGTAGGCGCCTCCTCCGCTTGAAGCGGTATTACCGGTGATAGTGCTGTCGATGAGTGTCAGTGTGCTCCCAACGAGCAAGATGCCGCCGCCTGTTTGTGCAGGCGCATTCCCGTTCTGGATGGTAATACCAGCGATGTCAACAGTGGCGCCGGACCGGATTTCTACAATTCGGTCAATTGAATTACCATCAATGATCGTGGATCTCGCCCCCGCGCCGATGATCGCCAGGTCAGAAGTGACGTCGAGGTCGCCGCTGGCCGCGATGTTCTCAAGTGCTCCGGGGATGGTCAGGGTGAAGGTGCCGGCCGGCAAAATGATGGTGTCCGCCCCGGCCAGGGCATTGGCCTCTTGCACAGACGCCCGCAGGGTACACTCGCGGGCGGCGGTGGCACACATCCCATCGCCAGGGTTGGCGTCCACGGCGTCGGCTGTGCTGTCAACGGTGAAAGTTGCGCCGGCCGGCGTGTGTGCGGCCCCGTTAGACACCGCCCCCTGATCGCCTCTCAGAAAGAGGGGTAGATAGGTTCGGAACCCGACAAATATGGTGATGCGATCTGTTGCCAGATAGCCGTCGCTGTCAGTAGCGGTCAGCGTGATGACGTGCCGGCCGCGTGAGAGCTCCGGTGTCACAAGGTGGTTGCCCGTTCCCAGAAAACCATCGCGATCTGACTTCCACACCAGTGCCCCATCCCGTAGTTCACCGTCTTCCGGGTCAAACCCCCGTCCTAGAAGCAAAACGGCTTCCGGCCGCCGGAACGTTGTTCGATCAGCCGGGGATGCGATCGAGGCAGCGGGCTGCTTCAAGACGACTTGAAATGCACCGTCGGAGTCGTCAAACGCAGTGTTGATTCCGTCGGTGACGACGACTCTCACGCGAGCATTTTGCCCTCCGCCTACCTGAGTCGTGTCCCAATCGTATTGTGGTTCAGTCAGACCCGTTGCTACGGAGCGCCACGATTGCCCGTCGTCCGGGCTGTAGAAGATAGCGTACGACAACAGATCGCCGTCAGCATCGCCGGCCTGCCAGGTGATGGTCCGGACGCCGTTCCACTGCTCACCGCCATTAGGTGTGAGTAAAGTGACCTCCGGGGCATTGAAACTCACGACCTGCTCGTCGAGTACACTTTGCCCCTCCATCAGCCTGATTCGGGCTGTCTCGGCCGGGTAGTGCTCGACCAGGAGGAAGGGAGCACTTTCCAGCGTCTCGCCGCTATGCTCGTCGACGAAGGAAGCATTGAAGCATCGAGTGTGAAGTGTGCGGTCAGCGTCATCCAGAAGCTCGATGCAGTAGTCCGAACCCGGGCGGGGACCCTGGATTGGTGGGCTGACGGTCGAACTGATCCGGTGGATCGGCTCCAACTCGCCAGTGTGATCAGGCCTGACCTCGCCGTGGATCAGAACGTACTCCTGAGGGCTGATTCTCTCGGACAACCTGTTGGTGGTGCTCCGTGTGCCCAGCGGCGTGGCGGCAAGGATGCCCTTGTAGGTACACGGCGACAGCCAACTGTTGGCGGTGACGACACTGGAGCCAGTCTTCATCGCGTCCCAGAAATCCGCCGGCTTGACTTCCAAAGCGTCGATGTCAAATCCGATCTCTTGGATGGTCTGGCCCTCCCTGGTCCCACTGTAGCACCAATATGGCGGGACGCCGGCGTGATGTTGATCGAAGTTGTGAGCGCTTTCGTGAACCAGACCCATTTCGTATCGCTCCGACATGTCCCGGTACCAGGCCGAAACTGACGCTCCCGGGACGCTGTCGTCCCAAGATGGGTCCGAATAACCATATGGAGCATCACCCGCAGGCGCCCAACCGAAGAGGATTCGAGGTGGGGGCGGTGCCCCGAATAGCGTTGCTATTATCCAGCCGGCGTACGCCCGATTCAAATCGCGGATCAACCGCTGGGGATGGCGCTCGAGGTCGTAGTCCACCTGCACGCGTCCTGCCAGGCGGGTGTAGGTCGGCGGATTCCCCACGGGCCACACCTTGTACAGCCACCTCCAGGCATTATCTACGCGGGCGCTGGGTCCTTCGCCGCCGACCTGGACTGGTAGGTAGGCGATTCGCAGACTACTTCTTTCTTGGAACTCAATCGTCATCTCATCGCCCCAGTTGTTGGCTCGATTCTCCTCGCTCTCCCACGGTCCACAGACCGGGTGTGGATTGACCTTGAGGCGCAGTATCACCCGCTCGCTAAGCCACTCGGATGGCAACCGAAAGTTGAGCGTCAGGTTCGCCGCCTGTCGTTTCGCATCCAGAGTGGCGCCAGCGCGCCAGGCGATGGGGCCGTTAGTTGACCACAGGGGTGTGCCGGGTTCAGCCTCCCCTTCCCGTCGAACATACAATTGACCTGTCACATAGGAGATGCCCACGCCATCTGGTACACCGCTGACCTGCGCGGAGACCCGAACAACGGTTGGACGATTGGCCACCAGAGGCACGCTGTTGTCAGCACAGCTCGTGTCGCCTACGGTGGGGTCAAAGCACTGAACTCCCTGGGTGACCTCCATGCCCAGCACAGTTAGATCCAGGTCCGGGAAAGCTGGCGGCCACTGTACGCCACAGCCATCGTCTGTGAACTCGTGGTGGGAGAACAGGATAACGTCCTGGGTGGGGAAACTCGCGGACCCGCACACGATGACAATTCTCAGGCGATGGGTCCCCGGAAGGGCGTCGGATGGGATGCTGAAGTCCAGGTTGAATGTGCCGTCGGCGCCTATGGGCGTGTGGCCCAGGAATCTCTGCGGCGTCTCCTGCTCCCAATATACCTTGGCTACGCAGGGCATCTGATCGACTGAAGGCTCGAAGCCTTGCCCGTGCAGGCGAATGGGCCAGCCTGGTAAGCCCATGCCCGGAAATACCTGCATCATCGGTGCGCCCAGGGTAACTCGCAGCGTGTACGGACGGGTCGGGTCATGGGCGGTCCCCCTGGGGGCGATGCGGAAATAGTAATCGCCGGCCACAACTGCAATATGCCGAATCTCTTCCACAATCAGGCCCTTGCTGCTGGAATGGTCGAGCCATTCACCCCCTGGCCCGTACAGGCTCAGTTGATAGTCGGCCGGCAGGTCGTAGAGCTGCACACGCAAGCGGGTGCCGGCCGTCAGCGACAGCTTGAAGAAGTCGTGATCCCCTTCCGGGCAGATGAAACCCTGGTACTCGACTCCAGACTGGGTTTGAAAAGCTTCTGACAAGCTGTCGTTGGGCTCGTAGGGATCGAAGTTGCAGGCGGTTGTGGATGTCGCCGTGGGTGTAGGCGTCGCTGTAGAAGTCGGCGTCTCGGTGGGCGCAGTCGTCGAGGTCGAGGTTGCTGTCGAGATTGGCTGCTCAGGAACATCACCAAAATCGACCTCGATTTGCTCACCAGTTTCAACCTCCACCTCGACAACATTCGGTGTGGTTGAGGTGTAGCCGGGCGGGTCAGTTTCCACAACATAGTACGTGCCTGGCTCAACATCGGTAAATTCAAACCGCCCGTTTCCGCCAGTCACAGATGTGCGAATGTCCGCCCCTTGGGGATCCTCTCGCAGAGCGATTCTTACACCTGCAAGTCGCGGCTCGTTGGGGTCCCAGATGCCATCCTGATCGACATCCTCAAAGACCAACCCCCAAATCGTGCCGAGTGTCGGCGTCGCAGTGGCGGTCGATGTTGGGGTCGGCGTTCGGGTGGGCGTCGGCGTAGTGGTCGGCGTGGGAGTGTGGGGCGCCACCTGGAAGGGGGCGCTGGCGCTTTGCTCAAACTCGCCTGTGAAGCAGGGTGAGCCGGCGCAAACGGTGATAGTGTGGGCGCCAGGCGAAGCGCCCGGTGGGATCGTGAAAGACCTGGTGAACGAGCCACCCTGTGGAATGAAGAGGGTCCCCACATCCTGGCCGTCCCAACGAATCGTGCCAATGTAGCCACCTGGGGTGTAGCCGCTCCCCATCAGAGTAACCTGGCTGCCGGCGGGACCGCTTTGGGGGACGACACTCAGGGATGGCGCTAGCACCGTAGCCAGTTCACCTTGAGCGGCCTGACTTCCCAGCAGCACAATAATTAGTAGAACAGCCGCTACTGAGGCAGTACTTGTTGCAGCGGGTGATCGCTTCTGGCTTAGTGGGTTCATCTTAGCCTCCTGTGAGCCTACGCGAGCCTTACCCCAGTAGGATAATACGATTCAGTTAAGACTTCGCCAGAGCGTCTTGTGGGTGCATCCTATGTGCAAAGGTGATGTGACTATACTTCATTCTGGTCGGTGCGTCAAATGGGGTTCATCTCAACAGCAGCCGGCTAATCGCGAAGTGCAACACCTGTCAGTCGGTGCGACGCAGGATGGCCGGGCCGATGCGACGGATCAGCCGAACTCGTAGAGGGCGCTCTCTTCGGTTGGGGTGAGCTCAGGCGTAGTGTCTAAGGCCGGGCCGCTGTGGTAGAGGTAGGCCCGGTCGGTGCAGATGTTGTAGCGTAGGCGCCGGCGATGACGTCGGGGTGGCCGTCGTCGTCCACGTCGCCGGCCGACGCGATCGAATGGCCAAGACGGTGCTGCGC
>JBHHXF010000075.1:0-10607 GCA_046756905.1 Anaerolineae bacterium
ATCAGTACTTGGGAAAACTCTGTACTAACCCTCCCGCAGGTTGTCGATCAGATGCCAAGAACGGTTTGAAGCGCGCGTTGCGTGACATACTCAGAACCTGCGGGAGGGTAATCAAAGGAAATTCCCAAGTACTGATAATCTCTGATTGAGTTGAACGACTGAAGTAGATACTACAGGGTTTGCTGATCCACCCCACGGAGAGAGAATGACTGCTCCCACAGACGAATTCCTGGGTGAACTCCGACTCGGCCGACGACTGGCGACACGAGGCCAGGTGGCCGCCGGCGGGCTTGCTATCCTGACGGGGCTGATTTTCCTGGTGGCCGACCCTGCTGTCAGTCTGGTCGGGCCACGGGCAGCTCTGGCGAGCGTGCTAGCCGGCGTCGTGCTTGGGCTCACGTTGCTGAGCGTGGTCGAGCTGCTGGGTGGCAGCGGGGAGCGTGGCGGCACCTACGTCCTGATTCACGAGTCACTGGGCGGTCTGGGAGCATTTCTAGCCGGGTGGAGCATCCTGGCGGGGAGCGCCGGCCTGAGCGGGGCGCTGGCCCAGATTGCAGCGACCCACCTATTACTTCTGTTCCCCGCTCTCCAGCTTCCCCCAAACCAGATAGCCCTGGCTTTGTTTGGCATCCTCATCCTGGTTGAGCTGTTTCAGCTCCTGCCCCGACGACCTCTGCTCTGGCCCCTGATAGTAGCTTTGTTGATGGTGCTGGCCTTCCTGATTCTCAGTGCAATCCCCAGGATCGACGTCGAGTTATATCGATCAGCGCCGGCCGTCGGACTGGGAGACCTGATGCGCTCGGTTGCCTGGCTCGCGGTCGGGTATATCGCTTTCGAGGCTGTGCTGGCATCGCGACGTCAAGTTCGTGATCCCGGCCGTAATTTACCGCCCGCCATCGTGGCGGTGCTGATATTCGGCGGCCTGGCCTTCGCTGTTGCGACGCTCGTAGCGGCCGGAGTGAGTCGTTTTCTCCCGACGGCACACAATTCCCTGGCGAGCGCTCTCGCTGCCGCCAGCTTTCTACCAGCATGGGCGTCACCCTGGTTGACCGTCATCGCTGTGGTGCTGGCCGCGGACGGTTGCCTGATGGTGGCGACTCGGCAGATGCACGCTCTCAGCCGCGACGGCGCACTGCCGGCCAGCTTGCGGCGAATTCGAGGCCCCTTCCCCATGTCCCCGCTGCTCTTCGGCGCGCTGGTCGCGATCGCAGTTCCCTTGATCGCCTGGGCGCCGACCCAATGGCTTATCGACCTGGCTGCCGGCCTGTTCCTCACGGCGATGACCCTGCTGAACGCCGCTGCCATCCACAGCCGCCGGACAGAGCCCGAGCGCCGGCGCGCCTTTGTCGTGCCCTTCTACCCCCTGGCGCCGGCCGTGGCTATCGCCGTCGATCTCGTATTGCTGTCGGCTCTGCCGCTGGGGGGGCTGGTTGGGGGTAGTGTGTGGTTGTTAGTTGGCGTGCTGGTCTATCTGGCATACGCTCGGCGACACCAGGTAGCTGCGCAAGAAGGCGTGGTCGTGTTTGGCCGGGAACCGCAGCGGGAAAAACGAGAGGCCTCGTACCGGGTGCTAGTTCCCCTCACACCAGGCGACGAGCGCCGGCTGCCCTTGCGCTTGGCGGCTGCCCTGGCTCACCAGTTCGACGGCGAAGTGATTCCCCTCCAGGTTATCCCCATGTCGGACCCCCTGGCAATTGAGGAGAGCCGGCGCGTTGCGCGAGAGCGGAATACACTGTTCCATTGGTCCACCCGATTGACGGAGAACTTCGGCGTTCCCGTTTTTCCAATTACGCGCCTGGCGCATGGAATCTCCCAGGGTATCATCGACACGGCTGTCGAAGAGGACGCCGACCTGATCCTGATGCCATGGGCGGTCACGGCGACAACGCCCGGCGCTGAGATGGGGCAGGTCCTGGAGCCTGTCATTCGTCGGGCGCTATGTGATTTGGCAGTAGTGGCATACCACTCTGGCGATTCAGAGAGCCACCGACCAGCGAAGTCCAGCGGTCTTCCACGTCCCCTGGCCGCCTGGCCCCTCAGTTCGATTCTAGTCCCCACGGCCGGTGGTCCCCATGCTCCTCTGGCTATGCGCATCGCGCTGGCCCTGGCGCGGGAGTACGACGCCACCGTTACGATGGTGTATGTGGCGCCGGCCGATGCGTCGTCCGAGCAACTCGCTGAGGGGCAGGAACGCATTGAGCAGACGACGGATGCCATGCGGCAGCAGGCGGCGATGTTGCCAGGATTGAATGGCCAGGAGTCGACCCTGGAGAAAATCTCCGTTGAGAGTCGCGTGGTCACTGCGGGGAGTGTGGTGGCCGGCATTGCCGAGGCCGGCAAGGAACGGGACTTGGTTCTCATCGGTGCATCTGAAGAAAGTTTTATCGACCAGATGTTGTTTGGGAACGTTCCAGAGCAGGTTGCGCTGGCATGTCCGACGCCTGTAGTCATGGTGAAGAAGTTTCGCGGTCTGCCGCGTTTTTGGCTGAAGCGCGCCTGGGACGCGTTGTACGAAGCCCTGCCGACCCTAAGCGGCGAGGAGCGAATCGAGGTTTACAGGGAGGTGCGGCGCGGGGCCCGACCGGACGTCGATTTCTTCGTGATGATGGGGTTGTCGGCCATCATCGCTACTTTTGGGCTGTTGCAGAACAGCACCGCCGTGATAATCGGCGCTATGCTGGTAGCGCCACTGTTCACTCCGATCCTGGCGCTGAGCCTGGCCATCGTCCGGGGCGACGTGCGACTGTTGCGCCTGGCGGTGGAAGCCGCCTTGAAAGGCATTGCCCTGGTCATCGGTCTGGCTGTCCTCTTGGCGGCGGTATCGCCACTGCGGACTGTAACTCCAGAGATAGCGGCGCGCAGTCAGCCCAACCTGTTTGACCTGGCCGTGGCCCTAGCGTCGGGGGCAGCCGGCGCATACGCCATCGCGCGCAAGGATGTGGCGGCGTCGCTGCCGGGTGTGGCCATCGCAGCCGCGCTCGTACCGCCCCTGGCTGTAGTTGGAATCGGCCTGGCCCTGGGGGACCTCGTCGTCGCCGGCGGTGGAGGTCTGCTGTTCACCACCAACCTCACGGCCATCACCCTGGCCGGCGCTGTGACGCTGCTGTTGCTAGGATTTCGGCCGGCTCACCGTGGCGAACCGGAGGTGCGCCTGCGCGTGGGGCTGGCTGCTACCATGGTGCTGCTCGTGCTCATCACCCTCCTGCTTGCGCTGCTGTTCGTCCGATCTGTGAACACCTCACGAACCCAACATGCAATCCAACTCAGCCTGACGCGGGAGATCGAGGCGATGCCCGACCTTGAACTGGCGAACTTTGACTTTCGGGAACGCGGGGCCGGAGTGGAGGTGGAAGTGACGGTATACTCGCGCGCGACTATCACGCCGGCCCTGGCCCAACAACTGAGTGACAGACTCAGCGAAGACATCCGCCGTCCAGTTCAGCTTCGCGTGGTGGCTATTCCCATCACCGAGATCGAAGCGACTCCCAGGTGATGTTTGCACAACCAACCTTGCGAAGGTTCAGCGAGAACTTCGTGGCCGGAGTAACCTTTTTCAGCCGAAAATGCTCCATTTGCCAGGGTCACGTGGAACCTTCGCAAGGTTTGCCGGACGCCCCTGCGTTTTGAGAAGATAGGGATTGAGGATGGGATATAGTCGGTTTACAGACCCAGCGCCAGCACAGCGGGGCGCTGTCCGTCAGGAGCGTGTGAGGTGACGCCGCAAATCGCCGCAGTTCTCGCCATTATTATGCTGGCCGTCATGCTGTTTGTGACTGAGCGGCTAGGGATGGACCTGGTCTCCTTGCTGGTCCTGGTCAGTCTGGCGCTCACAGGTCTGGTTACGCCGGCACAGGCGCTGTCCGGCTTCAGCAACCCGGCCGTGGTGACTGTTTGGGCGGTGTTTATTCTCAGCGGTGGATTAGCCAGAACGGGCGTGGCCAACGTGGTGGGCCGGCAGGTACTTCGGCTGGCCGGTGACGGCGAACTCAGGCTGGTGACAGTAATCATGCTCACCGCCGGCGTGATGTCGGCTTTTATGAACAATGTCGGTGTGGCGGCGCTGCTTCTGCCGGTGGTCATGGATATCGCCCGGCGCACGGGCCGGCCACCCTCTAGGCTGTTGATGCCCCTGGCTTTCGGCTCTCTGCTGGGCGGTCTGACCACCCTCATTGGAACGCCACCGAATATCCTGATTAGCAACGCGATGCGCGAGTCTGGCCTGCGGGCGTTCCAACTGTTCGACTACACCCCCGTCGGCCTGGCGGTGATGCTGGCCGGCGTGGCTTTCATGGCGCTGGTGGGGCGCTACCTCCTGCCAATACGCGATCTTGCCAAAGAGTCGACAGCTCCGGGTGCGGCCGATTTGGAGGATTTGTACGATTTGCGTGAAAGGCTATGCCTTCTACGCTTACCAGAGCGCTCTACTCTGGCCGGCAAAACCCTGGCCGAAAGCCGGCTGGGTTCATCCCTGGGGTTGAACGTCATCGCCATCCTGCGCAACGAGCACACCCAACTTGCACCTGGTCCTGGCGCTATTCTCCAAGCCGGCGACCGGTTGCTGGTAGAAGGCCGGCTTGATCGGTTGGCGAACCTGCGCGGCCGGCGACATCTGGTGGTCGAGCATGGTAGCCTGGACGTTGAGAGGCTCATTTCACAAGAGATTCACCTTGCCAGGGTGGAGTTATCCACCCGCTCGTCGCTGGTGGGACAGACGCTGCTGGAGATAGACTTCCGCCGTCGCTTCGGGGTTATCGTATTGGCTATCTGGCGCGACGAGGTGCCGATGTGGAAAGACCTGGACAACACGCCGTTGCGCGTAGGTGATGTCTTGCTGGTGCAGGGAGCCACACACGCGCAAATCGAAGCCTTGAGGGACGCCTCTGAGTTTTCGGTCTCCAGCGCCGACCAGGCTGAGGTTGTCAGTCTGCACGAACGACTGATGGTCGTTTGTGTGCCGGATGAATCAACGCTGGCCGGTAAGACGCTGTCCGAGAGTCGTCTGGGCGACCTGTTTGGCATGACGGTGCTGGGGTTAGTTCGCCAGGACCCCAGGCAACTGGTCTCCGCTGAGGAAGATACACTTCAGGCCGGCGACATTCTGCTGGTGAAGGGGGAGCCAGATGACCTGTTGAGGCTGCGCGCCCTGCAAGATTTGGAAGTCGACCGCGAGCCAATACCAGACCTGCACGACCTGGAGTCGGATCAAGTTGGTATGGTGGAAGCTGTCCTGTCGCCTCACACGACGCTGGCCGGTAGGACCGTGCGCCAGATTCATTTCCGCGAGAAATATGGGTTGAACGTGCTGGCTATCTGGCGCGCAGGTCGGGCATATCGCTCCAATCTCCGCGATATGGACCTGCGCTTCGGGGATGCGCTTCTGCTGCACGGCCGACGCGACAGGTTGAGATTGCTGGGCAGCGAGCCGGATTTCCTGGTGTTGACCGAGGAGGCCCAAGAGATGCCACTGCTAAGCAAGGCCCCTCTGGCAGCGATTGTGATGGGGGCTGTATTGCTGCCGGTTATTCTCGGCTGGCTGCCCATTTCCATCGCGGCGGTGGTTGGCGCGACGCTGATGGTGCTGACCGGCTGCCTGACGATGGAAGAAGCCTACCGCTTTATCGAATGGCGGGCGGTCTTTCTCATCGCCGGCATGTTGCCCCTGGGTATCGCCATGGAGCAGACCGGCGCCGCACGCTTGCTGGCGGAAGGTATGGTGGCCGCCGTCGGGGGGTTGGGGCCGCGGGCGGTGATGGCCGGCCTGTATATCCTCGCTACCCTGGCCACCCAGGTGATGCCCAATCCGGCGGTGGCGGTGTTGCTCGCACCTATCGCGTTGGACACTGCCGGCAACCTGGGCGTCTCACC
The DNA here is from genome assembly GCA_046756905.1 of Anaerolineae bacterium. Classification (GTDB taxonomy): domain Bacteria; phylum Chloroflexota; class Anaerolineae; order Epilineales; family JAANWY01; genus JBHHTZ01. The sequence continues at coordinate 5,866 of JBHHXF010000075.1, forward strand.
CTACAGCCTGATGATGGTCGTAGCGCTAGCTGCCTCCGCCAGTTTCCTGAGCCCGGTCGCCCACCCAGCTAACGTGTTGATCATGGGACCCGGCGGCTACCGCTTCAGCGACTACATCAAGGTCGGCGCGCCGCTCACCCTGGTGGCTTTGGCGGTAACACTGCTAGCAGTGCCGCTGATCTGGCCGTTGTAAGGCCTCGGAATGGGTCTGCGGCGGGTTAAGTTTGTTTACAGGTTCCGCAGCACCGCCAGCGCTTCATCAGCATCGGGCAGCTCGTTGGGGTCGTCAATTACCCGGGCGTACTGCACTGTGCCGGCCTGGTCGATCACGAACAGTGCCCGCTTGGCGACGTTCTTGAAGCCGAAGATCTCCTCGATCAGCACGCCGTAGGCGCTGCTGACGTCGCGATTGAAATCACTCACGAGCGGAAACTCGATGCCAATCTTCTCGGCGAAGGCTTTGTGGGAGAATACGCTGTCCACGCTCACGGCGAGGATCTCGGCCCCGGCGTCCTGGAAATCGCTGAGACGACGCTGGAACCGAAGGAGTTGGCTCGTTCAGCCACGTTCCTCATCACCGGTGAAGTCCAGGCGATAGAACGTCAGGACAACCGACTTCTCTTTCAGAACCTCGCTCAGTGTCACCTTGTCGCCAATCGTGCTGGACAGGGTGAAATCGGGTGCTTTGTCACCAACATTGATACTCATCATTAAGCCTCCTTGTGATTCATTGGAAGACCTCGGAGGTCTCCGGGTGGGCTAGGACAACCAATCCACGTTCTCCAGCCGGCCTTTCACATCCTTCAGGAACGCGGCTGCCGGCGCGCCGTCCACGATGCGGTGGTCGAAGGTCAGGCTCAGTGTCATCATGGCCCGCTTTGTGACTTCGCCTTGGTAGATGGCCGGCTTCTCCACGATGCGACCGACGCCCAGAATCGCCACCTGGGGCGGGTTGATGATGGGCGTGAAGGCGTCTACGTCGTAGGTGCCCAGGTTAGTGACGGTGAAGGTGCCGCCGGCCACGTCCTCAGCGGCAAGCTGGCCGGCCCGTGCCTTCTCGGCCAGCGCGGCTGTCGCCTGGGCGATCTCTGCCAGCGTCTTCTGATCAACGTCGCGCACCACCGGCACTTGCAGCCCATCCTCCAGGGCCACCGCCACGCCGATGTGGATCACTGGGTGAAGCTGAATTTCGTCTCCCGTGGCTGTGGCGTTGATCTGCCGATGCTCCTTGAGGCTCATAGCCGTCGCCTTCAGGACCAGATCGGTGAAGCTGATGGCGACCTTTGACTTGAGAGCCTCGCGCCGTGCCACCAGATCGGTCACGTCGGCCTCGGTGACGAGCGTGACCTGGGCCATGTCTTGCAGGCTCTGATGCATCCGCTGAGCGATGGTTTTGCGCATACCGCGGATCGGGATGCTTTCGACCGCCGGCCCAGGTGCTTCCCGGGCCTCAATGACGCGCTGTACATCTTCGCGCGTGATGCGACCGCCACGGCCAGTACCCGCCACGTCCGAAAGGTCGATGCCATGCTCGCGGGCCAGCCGGCGGGCAGCCGGCGCAGCCGGTACAAACTCACGCGTTGCCTCTCTCTCGGCCGGAGGTTCTGGCACCTGGGGAGCTTCGGCTTCGGCCGTTTCCTCGGCCGTCTCGATCACGGCGACCACCTGGTCGGTTTTGACAATTTCGTCCTTGGGGGTCTTGATCTCGACCAGCCGGCCTGAGACGGGCGAATCCACGTCAAAGCTGACCTTCTCCATCTGGACTTCCAGCAACGTTTCGCCAGCCTGCACTTGGGAGCCGACCTGCTTGAACCAGGCGACGACGACGCCTTCGTCGGTGTCCTGGGAGAGGGCCGGCAGTTTGAACTCAAATCTCATGACACGATCCGTGATGCGGGATGCGGGATGCGGGTTCCGCCACGGGCGATGGGTCACGCATCCCGTTAGCTTGACGGTGGCACATTTCGCTGTCCGGCAGTTGAAACTGCACCAACCCTTGCGAAGCGACGTCCTGAGCCTGTCGAAGGGTCGCCCCCTTCGACAGGCTCAGAACAGGCTTCGGCGACTGAAACTCAACCCGCGAAGGCGGGTTTCGCAGCCGCGACGTCCTGAGGTCCCTCCCGAGCCTGTCGAGGGGCCTGTCGAAGGGTTGCCGCGAATTCATTCGCCAGGCTCGGAATGTGCCACTGTCAGTTTAGTATGCCACCAATTCCCGCGCTGCGCTGGCGATCCCCTCGGCGCTGGGGATGACGAAATCCTCCAGAGGCCGGCTGTACGGAATCGGCGTGTCGGGGACAGCCAGGCGCTTTACCGGCGCATCCAGGTAGTCCAGAGCATCCTCGGCGGCGATAGCGGCGATTTCGCCGGTCATGCCGAAACTCAGATAGTCCTCGTCCACGACCAGCAACCGGTGGGTCTTCTTCACAGAATTCACTACTGCTTCCCGATCCAGCGGAACCAGCGTCCGCAGGTCCAGGATTTCGGCTTCGATCCCTTCGTCGGCCAGGGTTTCCGCCGCTTGCAGAGCTTTATGCACCATCCAGGCCAGGGCAACAATGGTGACATCGCTCCCTTCCCGCTTCACATCAGCCTGGCCGAAGGGGATGACGTACGGCTCCTCTGGCACAGGCATGACCGTGGTATCAGGATACTTCATCCAGCCCAGGCCCATCAAGCCCTTGTGGAAAAAGTACATGACCGGGTTGTCGTCCCGGATAGCCTGAACCATCAGTCCCTTGGCATCGTAGGCCGTAGAGGGCACAACGATTTTCAGGCCTGGCGTGTGAGCAAAGACGCCGTAGAGCACCTGGGAGTGTTGTGCCGCGTCGTTGTAACCCCCGCCCATGGCTGTCGTCAACACCACCGGCACCTTGAAGTTCCCACCGGACATATAAGTGTTCTTGGCCATGTGGTTGTAGATTTGGTCCATGCACACGCCGAAGAAATCGACGAACATCAGCTCGACGATGGGGCGCATGCCCTCCATGGCTGCGCCGGTCGCCATGCCGATGAAGGCTGTCTCGGAGATGGGGGTGTCCATGACACGGTCGGAGCCAAAGGTCTCCAGCAGTCCTTGAGTGGCCCCAAAGATGCCGCCGTAGGCGCCGACATCTTCACCCATTACGAAAACGGTCTCGTCCCGCTCCATTTCCTGCGCGATAGCTTCGGCGATTGCCTTGGACATCGTTAGTGTACGTCCATTGTCCGCCATTTGAATCCTCCTCATTTGACATGTTCGTAGTCAGGCTCGAAACGAAGTGAAGTGCCGTTTCGACGCCACTCCGCTTCGCTGCGTGGCTTACTACAAACGGCGTGGCTTACTACAAACTGGTTTACACAAAGACGTGGTCCAGGGCCGCTTCGGGTGCCGGGTATGGGCTCTGGCGGGCGAACTCGATCGCCTCGTCCACTTCGGCCTTTGCTTCTTCGTGAATCTTGTCCAGCTCAGCCTGGGTCGCAAGCCCCTGATCGATCAGTTGATCGCCCAGTCGCTTGATCGGGTCCTTCTTCTTGAGGTTTTCGACCTCATCCTTGGGTCGATAGAGTTCCGGGTCGCCCTGGAAGTGGCCCAGATAGCGGAAGGTCTCGACCTCCAGCAAGGTAGGTCCTTCGCCCCGGCGAGCGCGCGCCACGGCCTCGCCGGCGGCCTCGAATACTGCAATCACGTCGTTGCTCTCAACCCGAACACCGGGCATGCCGTAGGCCGCTGCGCGCTGACTGTTGTCCACGATGGCAGTGGACTTCTCCTTGGGGACCGAGATGGCCCACGAGTTGTCCTCGCACACGAAGATGACAGGCAGATCCCACAGCGCGGCGATGTTGAGGGTTTCGTGGAACACGCCCTGGTTGGCCGCCCCGTCGCCGAAGAAGGAGACGGCAACGGAGTCTTTGCCCATCTTCTTGGCCGCCAGGGCCGCGCCGGCCGCCGGCGGCATGCCGGCCCCGATGAGCCCGCTGCAGCCGAACTTATGCTCCACATCGAAGAGGTGCATGTGACCGCCCTTGCCGTGGCCCAGGCCGGTCTCCTTGCCGAATATCTCGGCAGTCATCTTCTTTAGGTCCACGCCTTTGGCGATAGCAATGTGGTGGGCGCGGTGAGGTCCCGTGACGGTGTCATCGGGGCGCAGGTGGGCGCACACGCCTACGGCCGGCGGTTCCTGGCCGGCTGCCAGGTGCATCTCCCCCGGCACCGGTCCCGAACCGATGTCGAAGGCCGGCAACTTGCCCTCGAAGTAAATGTCCACCATGCTCTCTTCGTAATATCGAATCTTCTGCATCGTGCGATACAGATCGAGAAGTGTTTCCTTGCTCAGTGCCATGCCAATCTACTCCTTTCAAAACTGCTGTGCGGCCAGTTCGCAGGAACAATACCGTCTTCGTCGGACCTGGTTTGCGAGTCGCCATCACCTCCTATCATCTCGGTTCATTTCGGCTCAGGAGCGGGTGAAGGATGACAATCTGCCATTCCACAGTTTGTTGTCCAGATCAGCGGCCACCCGTGGACAAGTCGCCCCGTGTTTTGATCACCGAACTCTCAAAATGACTATCCATTGCTCATGACTGGCGATTGTTTTAGGAGCAACTAAGGGTCTCTGTAAATAAACAAGTTCCCCAATCGTGTCATTGCGAGTTGGCCCATGACGCCGTGGCGTCACTCATAAGGCAATGACATCTCGTCGGGAAGTTATTCTTTTACGGACCCTAAGAAGGCCTCAGACATCTGGAAAGGGGGCACGCGAGAG
>JBHHXF010000076.1:0-10578 GCA_046756905.1 Anaerolineae bacterium
GGATGTGGTCGGCTGGGCCGAGGGTGAGGAACTGGAGGATCATAGCGTGATTCGGCTGAAACTGGCATGAGCATCAAACGTGAACAGATCGCAGAAGTCCTGCTCACCGTGCCACACTGATTGGCCCGGGAGACCGGTTCATAGAGAAAGGTTCGGGCATGATCAGCCATCGTAGGGCTGGTTCAGCGACATACTATGTCTAGATGAGCACATCACCCACAATCGCATGGACGGTCATGGACGGTTCGTGGAAGATAGGTGGGGGATAACCCAGGAGACCTTCGGCGAACGTGGAGACGAGGTGATTCTGATGTCACGCACAGAGAAAATACCCCTGAAAGCGTTTTGGGAGGCGGTGGAGCAACAGTTGGCAGTCTGCTCCGCCGATGAGCTTCGCACCATCCTGCGGGCCATGGCGCGGGAGAGGCCACCGAGCGAGCGACAGGCGTTTCTGGACAAACTCAGCCGTGTACAGGAGCCAGCTATCACTGCTCAGCAGGTGATCCAACAGGAGGACTTGCTGGCAGACATTGAAGACCTCACCCAGGAACTCACGGCTGCTATGGAGCGAGCTGAGTATTGGGAAGAGCGGTATGAGTGGGGTGAGTATTACGACGAAGAGGATAGCCTGGGACCTTACGAGGAGTTCGTGGAGCCGCTGTCTGAACTGTTTGATCGGACCGAAGCAGCCTTCGATTACGGCAACCTGCCTCTTGCCCGCACGGCCTACCAGAAACTGTTCGGCGTGTTGAACCTCGAAGATGACTACGGGCGTGGGGTAGGAGCATCCGACTTGACTGGCGTGGACATGGACGAGGCCCGGGCCCGCTACCTGCGCGCCGTTTATGAGATGGAGCCGCCCGCGCGCCGGCCTCAGGCGCTGTTTGAGCAGATGCAGCAGGTGCGGTCGTGGCTCCTTAGATCACGCCCGATGCTGGACGATCTCATTCAGATTTCCCCCCAACCGCTGCCCGAGCAGGAGCGCTTCTTCGCGGACTGGATCAACTTCCTGCGAACGCAGAGCGGCAGCGATGCCGATGCCTGGCTGCGCGAAGCGGTTCGGCTCTCGCAGGGCACGCAGGGCTTGGCAGCCCTGGCGCGAGCCGAGGGGAAGGAGCGCCCCCGCGCGTATCTGGACTGGTTCACGGCACTGGAGCAGGAGGGCAAACACCGGGAGGTCCTGGCTTCCGCTCAGGAAGCCCTGCAAACGCTGCCGGCGAAGCTCCCCATCCGCGCTGCCATCGCCGATCACCTGTGCGCTGCTGCCGCGCGGTTGAACGAGACGGAAGCCCTGCGCGCCGGGCGGTGGGAAGCGTTCGTCGCCAAGCCGGCCCTCTCACGCCTGCTCGATCTGTGGGACACTGCTCCCACTGGTGAGGAACGAAGGGCGCTGATGCGACAAGCCGCCCAGCACGTTCGGGACTACCTGGCTCATCCATCCGGCCCTCACGCCACACGTCGGTGGGGCGAGGATGACCTGGAGAGGCCGGCGTGGATCAGCAGGTCCGTTCTGGCTCACGCCGGCCTGCTCGCTGAAGATTTCGACGCGGCGCACCAACTCGTCGCCCGTGAGAAAGTGCTGGGGTGGAGCAGGGCTGACAACCCGCAGGGGCTGGTCGTTCCGTTCTTCCTCGGGTTGCTGTCTGGGCAAGCGCTCACTGCGCTTCCGCCGAATCTCGCACAACTCTGGCAGTGGGGGCTGCAATCTAGCATCGGTTCTTGGGTTGGAGGAGACGATAAGGAAGATTCAATACTCAAACGGCTGGAGCGTGCTTACGCGGAGGAGCTCGCCAACGTGTCCTTGAGCCGCGAAAAGCAGGAAGAGGTTCTGACTTGGTGCCTGGACGTGGCCCAGCAGCGGGTGAATGCCATCGTGAGCAACCAACATCGAAAGGCTTATGGCAAAGCCGCTGTGGTGATCACAGCGTGTGCTGAAGTGCTGCGGCTGCGCGGGAACGAGGGGGAAGCCGGCTCACTGCTCAACGAGGTCCGCAATCGTTTCCCCCGCCACCGCGCCTTTCACGCCGAACTGAAGGCAGCGATTCAGCGGATGGAGCGCAGCCGGCGATGAAGGTCGAGTCGTTGTTCTCCAGCGGGCCCACAACGGGATTGCTGAGTTCTCCCGTTGATGCCGTGATCATCCTCGGTAGAGCTGTGTATGCGTATCCTTGCCGGCCCCCATGCGTTACTGCCTTTGACAGAAAGGCGCGATCGTGTCTATAATGATAACTGAATCAGCTACAATATTCTGACAGGGCCGGCGCCGCAGGCACGGCCCGTCTGTTTGTAGTGAGCCACGTAGCGGAGTGGCGTTGGGACGGCACTCCACTTCGTTGCGTGCCTGACTACGAGCATCTTTTGAGGAGGACTTAGAATTGACTAGTGGCCCGATTCCCCCGCATGGTGGCGAGCTGATAGATCGCATCGTTCGTGGCCCGCGACGAGAGCGGATGCTGGCTCGTGCCGAAGAGTTACCCCGGATTCGCCTGTCTCGAATGTCTCTCAGCGATCTCGAGATGATCGCTCTGGGTGCGTATAGCCCGCTGCAAGGGTTTATGACCCAGGCCGATTACGAGCGCGTCGTGCACGAGATGCGCCTGGCCGACGGAACGGTGTGGCCGATCCCCGTCACGTTGCCGGCGCAGGCCGACGAGGCCGCAAACCTGAAGCCTGGCGACGAAATTGCCCTGGTTGAGCCCGATGACCGCGTCCTGGCGATCCTGGAACTCGAAGAGAAGTTCGGATACGACAAGCTGGCGGAGGCGAAGGAAGTCTATCGCACGACCGACGACGCGCATCCCGGCGTCAAGCGGGTCTACGGCCAGGGCGACGTTCTCCTGGGCGGCCCGATTCATCTGCTGCGGATGCCCGGCAACCTGGAGTTTCCAGAATTCCGGCACACGCCGGCCCAGACCCGCCGCATGTTCGACCGTCGTGGCTGGCGGCGCGTGGTCGGGTTCCAGACCCGCAACCCGATCCACCGTGCCCACGAGTACATCCAGAAGACGGCGTTGGAGATTGTCGATGGGCTGTTCGTGCATCCGCTGGTGGGCGAGACGAAGCCCGGCGATATTCCGCCCGATGTTCGTCTGGAGAGCTATCAGGCCTTACTGCGTGACTACTACCCGCCGGAGCGCGTGCTTTTGGGCGTCTTTCCGGCGGCCATGCGGTACGCCGGCCCGCGCGAAGCGGTGTTCCACGCCCTGGCCCGCCGGAACTACGGCTGTACACATTTCATCGTCGGACGGGATCATGCCGGCGTTCGCGGCTACTACGGCACGTACGACGCCCACTATGTCTTTGATGAGTTCGAGCCGGAGGAGATCGGCATCACGCCGATGTTCTTCGACCACGCCTTTTTCTGCCGAAAGTGTGGTGGCATAGTCAGTGCCAAGACCTGCCCGCATGATGACAACTATCATATCGTATTGAGCGGCACGCAGGTCCGCGAGATGCTGGAACGCGGCGAGATGTTGCCGTCCGAGTTTACCCGACCGGAGGTGTCGAAAGTGTTAATTGAAGGCATGAGAAGAAGGCTGAGGGGGCTCACCGGAGCCGAAGACGAGCCAGTAGGAACTCGGGCGGCCCCTTCGTTCAAGCCGCGCAAAGTGTTTGTGATTGGGTTGGACTGTGCTGAACCGAGCCTGGTGTTCGACAAGTGGCGCGAGGATCTGCCGAACATGACCCGGCTGCTGGATCAGGGGGCTTACGGGGAATTGGAGAGTTCGACGCCACCGATTACCGTGCCGGCCTGGTCCAGCATGCTATCCAGCCGGGACCCGGGTCAGCTTGGCTTCTACGGCTTCCGCAACCGGGCAGACTACTCGTACGACAAGATGACCATCGCCACGAGTTCGGTCGTGCGCGCACCCCGCGTGTGGGACATCCTGGGGCGGGCCGGCAAGCAGGTCATTGTGGTCGGTGTACCCCAAACCTACCCAATCCGTCCGGTGAATGGACACCTGATCACCAGCTTCCTCACACCGCCAGGGGCGAAGTATACATATCCTACGAACTTGGCGGCTGAGGTCGAGGGTCTGGTGGGTGAGTATCTGGTGGATGTGCCGAACTTCCGCACGGACGATAAGGACCACCTTCTGGAGCAAATCTACGACATGACAGAGAAGCGGTTCACCGTCCTCAAACACCTGATGCGAACGAAACCGTGGGACTTCTTCATGTTCGTGGAGATGGGCGTGGACCGCATTCATCACGGCTTCTGGAACTACTACGACCCATCGCACCCAAAGTACGTGCCAGGAAATCTGTACGAGAACGCGATCAAAGATTACTATCGGTACATCGACCGTGAGATCGGTGAGATGCTGGACAGCTTGGACGACGACACCGTGGTTATGGTGATCAGCGATCACGGAGCGAAAGCGATGGACGGTGGTATCTGCTTTAACGAGTGGCTGATTCATGAAGATTACCTGGTGTTGAAGGAAAAGCCCAAGGGAGGGATTATGCCGCTGGAGAAGTGCGAGGTGGACTGGGCACGGACCAGAGCGTGGGGATCGGGGGGCTATTATGGCCGGCTGTTCCTGAACGTTCAAGGCCGCGAACCCCAGGGCGTGATCCCCGCTCGAGACTACGAGAGAACGCGCGACGAGTTGATCGAAAAGTTAACCGCTCTAGAGGATCACCAGGGGAAGGTGATTCCAGGCACGCAGGTGTTGAAGCCGCAGGAGGTGTACCGCGAAATCAACAACATCCCCCCGGACCTGATAGTGTACTTCGGGGACTTGCGGTGGCGATCAGTGGGCAGCCTCGGTCTCAACACTATCCACACTTTCGAGAACGATACCGGTCCCGATGACGCTAATCATGCCCAGATGGGGCTGTACATGTTCTACGATCCGAGGGAGAACCTGGGAGGCCGTGTGTTGGGGGATATGCAGTTGGAGGATGTAGCGCCTACCATTCTCGACCTGATGGGGCTGCCTGTGCCGCGAGAGATGGAGGGGGAGGTGATTCGACACGCATCCTAGTGCAGCATGGCGTACATCACGTCTTGCCGCAGTTGGCTGGATGGCTAAATGGCTGGATGGCTAAGGTAAGCTCGCCGTATCTCAGCTTGCTGCTACTGGAGATTGTTCGGCGGCGGCGAAAGCGGGAACGTAGCGCAACACGTAGTGGCGGTAGGCCCACTCCAGGACTTCGGTCAGAGAAGCCTCGGTGAGAGAGGTGCCCTCGACCTGGAAATGCCAATCCACCGCTGGTACTATGCCTGGCTCGTGCAGATGTGGTACAAGAAGGGAGAAATCCAAGATCTCGAAGCCAACGATTTCTTCGGGATTGTCCCAGTCGTGCAGAACAAGAAAGTCGTGTTCGTTGCCTGAAGTGCGCGACGGACGACGAGGAGAAATGATTAACGATAAGATGTCTTTGTCAGGGTGATAAACCACTTTCAATCGTTTGGTTTCCATAGCAGTCTACCTTTTCTCATTCGTTCAACATATTGTGACCTGTCGGGCACGAAGGAGGTCCAGAACTTGAGCCCTAACCCGCGGCTGACCACCACCAAGTGTGGTTCACCGATTTGGTCGTTCCCATCGGTGAACACAGTGTTCAGGTAGATTTCGCGATTACGCTTTCTTCTGTCTGGATGCTGTCTGATTTCTTCTGGATTGCGCAGTGTTTCGGCAATCCAACGGATACGGCTCGACATCTCGGCGTGTGCCCAGAGATGTGCATAGTCTCCCAGGTCAATCTCAACACTTTCACCGCGAACGTCGGTGATGCTTGGTGTGAGTTCGTCACGAAATATCACAAAGGCGTCGTTGGGGTCGTTGAGGGAGACCTGGCTGCGTGATTTCATTGACCTGCCTGCATCTGGGTTATTCTAACACGATTGTAGCGGGTATCCAGACCGGTGTCAAGTGACATGTTACCAACAATTGCCCTTCTCGTAGATTGGCAATTCCTGGTGGATAGCGAGTGATCTAATGTCTGAACGATGTGGTTTCACAATCTGGTTTACGGGCATGAGCGGGGCCGGCAAGACCACACTGGCCCAGCGCGTGGTCGAGGAGTTGAAGGCGCGGGGAATCACGCGGATCGAGTTGCTGGATGGCGACGTGATTCGCACGAACCTGAGCAAGGGGCTTGGCTTCTCGAAAGAAGACCGCGACACCAACATCCGGCGGATTGGCTGGGTGTGTGAGGTGCTGACGCGGAATGACGTTGTCGCCGTCGCTAGCGCCATTTCGCCCTATCGTGTTGTACGCGATGAGGTTCGTCAGAAAGTAGGGCGCTTTGTGGAGGTGTACGTGAAATGCCCGGTTGAGGTACTGGTCGATCGTGACGTCAAAGGTCTCTATGCGAAGGCGCTGGCCGGCGAGATCCAGAATTTTACCGGCATCTCTGATCCGTACGAAGAGCCACTCACCCCAGAAGTTGTTGTGGAAACTGACACAGAATCCGTTGACGAGAGTTTAACCAAAATCCTGCTGAAGCTGGAAGAACTTGAATACATTCAAAACAACTTGCCTCCCGAATGATGAGCTTTGAGAAAATAAAAAGGCTCATTAATTCGGTGTCTGCTATTTGGAAACGTGTTGATTCACGTTCATTGCAAATCTGAAACTGTAAAGGGGGAAATTAACAATGCCCATTCGTTTTGGTACCGACGGTTGGCGGGCCGTCATCAGTGATAATTTCACGTTCGAGAACGTGCGCCATGTGTCCCAGGCCGTCGCCGATTGGCTGATAGAGGAGATGGACAGGGGGGGCAGCTCTTCCAGTCCCTTGATTGTGGTTGGCTTCGACACCCGGTTTCTGTCCGACCGCTACGCCATGGAGGTGGCGCGGGTGCTGGCCGGTAACGGCATCCGCATCCACCTTACTCAGGCCGATTGTCCCACGCCAGCCCTCAGTTTCGCTGTGCGTGATCAGGAAGCGGATTTCGGAGTGATGCTGACGGCCAGTCATAACCCACCGCGCTACAACGGCATCAAGCTGAAGGCTGCCTTTGGTGGATCGGCGCTGCCGGCCACCACGAAGCAGATCGAGACGCGGCTCCATGCCAACTTGAAGAGCCAGCGAACGCCCCAGGCGCTAGACTTCGACGAAGCTGTGTCCGCCGGCCTGGTCCAGCGCTTCGATCCGTTGCCGGCCTATCTGGCGCATGTTGAATCTTTGGTCAACTTCGATCGTATTGCTGCCAACTGCCCGCGAATGCTGGTCGATCCGATGTACGGCGCCGGCCGAGGCTACATTCAGTCATTCCTGGATCCTATTGGCGGATGCGCTGATGAGATTCACGGCGACATGAACCCCGGTTTCGCCGGCATCTACCCCGAGCCGATTGGCCGCAATCTCGGAGAGTTGATCGCGGCTGTGCAGGCCGGCGGCTACGACCTGGGGTTGGCGACCGATGGTGACGCGGACCGAATCGGGGCGGTTGATGCCACGGGGAGATTTGTCACGCCACACCTCATCTACGCACTGGTCTTGCGCCATCTGGTCGAGGATCGGGGGTGGGGCGGTGCTGTTGTGAAGACTGTCTCCACCACCCAGCTTGTCAACCGATTGGCGGACCGGTACGGCCTGCGGTTGCACGAGACACCCGTTGGGTCGAATTATCTCTGCGAGTTGATCCTGACGGATGACGTGCTAATCGCGGGAGAGGAGAGCGGCGGGATCACCATCAAGCACCACATTCCTGAGGGCGATGGGGTGTTGATGGGGCTGCTACTGATCGAGATCATAGCCCACCATCGCCGGCCTCTCCACGAGATCGTTGCTGATCTGCTGGCCGACCTGGGGCCGGTGGCCTATGCGCGAGAGGACGTGCGAAGCCGGCAGCCGTTCTCCAAGCCGGAGTTGGTCGAGCGACTTATGGCGGATGCGCCGGCGGAGTTGGCCGGCCGGCCTGTCGCCCACATCAACAACACCGACGGCGTGAAGTACGTGCTGGCGGATGGAAGCTGGCTGCTCATTCGACCCTCGGGGACAGAGCCAGTGCTGCGAATCTACGCCGAGGCCACGGACGAGGCGGAGGTGAGGGCATTGCTTCGTGCCGGCGCGGCGCTAGCGGGAGTCTCTTAGCACAAGAGTGTAGGGGGTCTGCTGAGGGGAGGCATTGCTACCGGAGACGATGTTCCGTTTCAACCGCCGGCAGCCGAGGGTTCACCTTCTAAAATCCTCTTTCTTCGAGTTCGTCCAGCCTTTGCAGCAGGGCCCGGAAGATGTGAAAATCCATTGGAACGCCTCCGGCTCCCTAGCTCCCAAGCTCCCCTGCTCCCAAGCTCCCCTGCACCTTGTGACAGGCCCGGCAGCGGGCTTCGTAAACTTCGCTGGCGCCGACAAGAATGACGGGGTCGCCGTAGGAGGCTGGCTGTCCATCGATGAGGCGCTGGGTGCGGCTGGCCGGCGCGCCACAGATCACGCAGATGGCGTTGAGCTTATCGACCTTCTCGGCCTGGGCCATCAGCAGGGGCATCGGGCCGAAGGGTTCGCCACGGAAATCCATGTCCAGGCCGGCCATTATTACGCGCTTACCAGCGTTGGCCAGGCTCTGTGCTGCTTCGGCGATTCGCCAATCGAAAAACTGAACCTCGTCGACGGCCACTACCGTAGTGTCTGGCTCAACCTGGGCCAGGAGTTCCTGGGCGCTGGCCACTGGCAGGGCCTCTAGCTCCAGCCCATCGTGGGAACTGACAGTTTCTCGGCTGTAGCGGTCGTCCAATTGGGGCTTGAAGACCTGGACTTGCTGCCGGGCGATCTGAGCGCGTTTTACACGACGTATCAGTTCCTCGGTCTTGCCGCTGAACATGCTGCCGCACACTAACTCGATCCATCCGCTGTTGGTCTGCCGGTACATGAGCGCTTCCTCCGAGGCAGTTGCTATTCCTCGGCTGTCGCCGGCTCGGGGGTCTCTTGTTCCTGATCCTCGAAGACAACCTTGATCTTTTTCTTGCCGTCCTGCTTATCGCGAGCGGCCTCGCGCTGTGCTTTGGCGTCTGAGCGGACGGCCTTACCTTTTTCCAGTCGGCGCATGAATCGTTCAACCTGGCCGGCTGTGTCGACGATACGCTGTTCGCCTGTGAAAAAGGGATGACACGCCGAGCAGACGTCTGTTCGAATCTCGGGCTGAGTGGCCCCAGTGGTGAAGGTGTTGCCACAAGCACAGGTTACCTTCGCTTCGGGATGCCACTCAGGATGTATGCCGTCTCTCATAATTGCAAGCAAACCTTTCGGCCAATACCGAACTGACGCTTCATTGGATAGCCACCTACTGACGATTGGGATGTGTGTCGTAGACGCTAACCTTCTTGCGACTCCGGGTTTTGGGTTCGAACTTCACGTAGCCGTCGATCAAAGCGAAGAGGGTGTAGTCGCGGCCCAGGCCGACATTCTCCCCAGGGTGAATGCGGGTTCCTCGCTGCCGCACGATGATCGTGCCGGTTCGCACGGCCTCGCCGTCAAATCGCTTCACGCCAAGTCGTTTTGATTCACTATCACGGGTATTTCTGGTGCTTCCGCCACCCTTTTTGTGTGCCATCTATCTCACCTCCTGATGGTCGCCGAGCAGGTTCGGCTAGTCACCCAACCTCTGTTGCTCTAGTCCTCGGCTACCTCTGGCTCCTCTGTCTCTTCTAGCTCATCTGGCTCTTCGCCCGCCGGCTCCTCGGCTGGTTCCACCTCCGCCACAACTTCAGTCGGCTCCAGAGCTTCGGGTTCTTGCGCTTCGGCAGCCGGCGCCTGTTCGATCGGTTCTGCGACTTCCTCTTCGTACTCCTCTGCCCCCGGAACGATGATCCGATCAATCTGCAGGCGGGTGTACTTCTGACGATGGCCGGTCTTAACTCGATAGCGATTCTTGGGCTTGTACTTGAATACAACGACCTTGTCGCCTTTGACCTTGTCGAGGATGGTGGCTCGAACGACAGCCCCTTCTACGACGGGAGCGCCGACAGCCGTCTCCTCAAGGCCGGCAACCAGGAGCACCTGATCGAATTCGATGGCGTCGCCGGGTTCACCGCCGAGAAGCTCCACATCTACCGTGTCGCCCTCGTGGATTTTGTACTGTTTTCCGCCGGTTTCAATGATTGCGTACACTTATAGCTCCTCCGCAGGCTTTTAACAACAGCCACAAATTATACCAGCTTCAAGCTCTCCGGTCAAACGCTACCCGAACTGGCCCAAGCGCCGTCCCCCAATCATGTGCCAGTGGAGGTGCTCGATGATCTGGCCGGCGTCGGGTCCCTGGTTGGTCAGCAAGCGGTAGCCGCTGGCGGCGATGCCCTCTTGCTCGGCGAGCCGGGGCACAATCAGCACGATCTTCCCCAGGATCTCGGTGTCGCTATCGTCAACTGCGGATAGAGCGCCGATGTGTCGATTCGGCACGATCAAGACATGGATCGGCGCGATAGGGTAGATGTCGCGGAAGGCGGTGATCTCGTCATCCTGGTACACGATGTCGCTTTCGGCTTCGCCGGCGACGATGGCGCAGAATATGCAATCGGTCATGTAGAGAAACTCCTTGTTCGCTGTGTTTCAAGATCAGAACTGACGGACAGTGATCAGTCATCAGTGATCAGTCATCAGTAGCTGGGATGTGGTTACTGATCA
>JBHHXF010000077.1:0-10396 GCA_046756905.1 Anaerolineae bacterium
ACCGCGAAGTCGAGGGATGAGATGCGGGATGCGGGATGCGTATTGCGTATTGCGTGAAGGAGGTCGGGGAGTCGGCGGGTAATCCAGGCAGCGAGAGCCAGCCAGGTGAAGAGTTCGAGAATGGAGAGTGGTCGCGGGCCAAAGTATTTTGAGAACTGGAAAAAGGGGATGAATAGGACGATGAGGGCGAGGCCAAGGTCCAATCGAAAAACGATCAGGATGAACAAGGCGCCCAGCGAAGCCAGGTTGAGCGAAAGCCAGGGCGAGAGCAGAAAGATGGCGGTAACGAGAGCAAAGGCCAGTTCCCAGCGCGGCAGACGGACCAGCCGGTCGAGACGCCAGACGACGACGCCAGCGGCGGCCAGCAGCAATCCGATGGCCAGGTAGAATCGAGCGAAGGGCGCGGCCCGGCTGATCACGAAGTCACCATAGGCAGTGCGGCCCACGGTGGCGCCCTCCACGGGTTGCCACTCCATGCCGGCAAACCAGGCATTGGTGGGGTAGCGCCCGACCCCCACCACGTGCTCTGCGATGAGGTCACGCAGGGCGATGTAGGCCGGCTGGGGGGCGAGATTATCGTCCAGCAAAGCGAACCCCTGAATTGGGTCGTCGGCCGGCGCGGACGGATCCAGGTGCAGCGCCAGCATGGGACCCATCCACGACCACTCCGCCTGCGCCCGCCGAACCGCCTCGACGGTACGGCGGGCCTGTTTCGCCGGATCGTCGGTTCCCCACGGGGGAGGCGGACCAGGCCAGTTGGCCGGCAGCGCGTTCCATCCGAATTCCACTGCCCAGATCCCCTTGTTGGCATCGCCGTGGCGGACCATGATCTCATGCAGCAGCAAGACTCGTGAGAAGTTCAAGACCCCGACATCCACCCGCCGGTCGTTGGGGCCAGACCAGAAGCCCAGAGGGCGGGCGGCCAGCGCGTCGAAGTAGGGTGCGGCGCCGGCATCGTACATGGCTTCCAGAAAGTTCACGTCGCTCATGGCTCGCCGGCTGTTCTCGGTTGTCGGGGCCAGGCCGGCGTTGAGCACCACGATGGCAGCGTTGGCGTCCTTGGCAGCCTGGTAAGCGGCCCGCAGGTGCGCGACATACTGTGCGGGATCGGGACCGTCGGCCCATGCCTCGTCATCGTGGCGGTAGAGCTGCAGGTTGGGTTCACGCCAGATTTCGATGGCCGCCAGCCGGCTATCGTAGCGCCGCACCACAGCTTCCACAAAGCCGGCCAGGTCAGGCGGATTCGCCGGCAGCGCCTGTGGATCATCACTAGGGGATGTTCGAGCCCAGGCCGGCGCTCGGTCAATGACCAGGATCAAGCGGAGGTCGTGGCGCGCCACCTCGTTGACGATCTGGTCCCAGGGGGACCATGTGTACTCGCCTGAGTGCCGCTCGACCTGATCCCATGGCAGAGCTTGGCGAACCCACCGGAATCCATCGTCACCCAGACGGCTCAGGACTTGCCTTCGCTGTGACGGAGAATATTGCTCCAGGGCGACATTGACGCCGAAGGGATACAAGCCGGCCAGAGGAATGTCGGACGGTGGGCCATAGACAATGCCACGCTGGAGCCACCGCTGTCCAAAGCCACCCAGAAATCCGGTGAAGAACAGACAGCCAAGGCAAAGAGCGTAGAGAATGACACCGAGCTGGCGCCGATCAAAGGTGGACATGGTACGTGTATGCCAATCCTACCACAGCATCCTTTCCGAGGCAAGATCGATTGTTCATCAGATCCCACCGATGGATCATACGTGTGGCGGAGTGGATAGAACCATATCTCTGACCTGTGATGATCGTGTGCGTGCTGTTTGTAACTGATTGGGTCTTGTGGTATAATGGTCTGCATTGATGCGGGTGACTATACGTGCTGGAAAGGAGCGGTGTCGATGATCGAGGTGAGTGTCGACAGCATACGCGTGAGTCTCATATCTCAACACCGTGTAGTTGTTCTCAAAGAATTGGACAGCGATCGCTATCTACCGATCTGGATCGGCCCCTTTGAGGCTGATGCGATCACCATTGCGCTCCAGGGAGTAGACATTCCTCGACCTTTGACCCATGACTTGCTCAAGCATATAGTCGATGAAGTGGGGGGTGAGATCTCTCATATCCTCGTGAACGACCTGCGAGAAGACACCTTCTATGCCCGCATCGTAATGGACGTCAACGGTCGCCACTCGGAGATTGATTCTCGTCCAAGCGATGCTATCGCTCTGGCCGTCCGAGCACGGGTACCTATATACGTAGTCGAAGCCATCATGGAACGCGCCGGCGTCGAGCCCTCCGAGGACGAGGACCTACATGAAAAAGTCGGCCTAACACCGGAAGAGGAGGAGAGACTGGATGTCTTCCGGGATTTCGTCGAAACGTTGGACCTGGGGAACCTGGACGAGGACATCGAGCCCGACGACGATTAGCAGGCCATCCACTTGATGTGCCGAAGGCCGGCCTCCTGCCCGCTCCTCAGGCCGTCTCGGATGTCAATCGCTCGCCGTGCGGCGGGCATCTATTCTCAGCCAGCTACCAAATTGCACGGCCGGTCTGCTCCAGTCTGGCTTGACAATGCCCGTCTCTGGGGTTATACTTAGAACATGTGTTCCATAAAGAGGAAAATTCATGGCTGCTAATAGGCTCCCTCCCCAAAACATAGACGCCGAGATTTCCGTCCTCGGCAGCTTACTCATTGACCATGAGGCGGTCATGAAGATCGCCTCGTTCCTGAGCCCAGACGACTTCTTCCGCGAGAGCCATGGACTGATATATGCGGCGATTCTGCGCCTCTTCGAGGGGCGGCAGGCTATTGACATGGTGACGGTTAGCGACGAGCTTGAGCGCCATGGTCAACTGGATGATGTAGGCGGGCAAGCCAACCTGACGTCGCTCATCAGCCATGTTCCGACTTCGGCGCACGTGGAACACTACGCGCATATCGTTGAATCCACAGCCATTCGACGCCGGCTCATCAACGCCGCCGGGAAGATCGCTGCTCTGGCGCACGAAGAGGCCGAGGACGTCAAAACGACCATCGACGAAGCGGAGCGCATCCTGTTTCAGGTATCCGAGCGTCAGCTCGGCCAGAACCTACGCCCCATCGGTCGCGTCCTGAGCGACTATTTCGACCAGATCGAGTATCTATATGAACATCAAGGCGAGATGTCCGGCCTGCCCACCGGCTTCGCCGATCTGGACAAGCTCCTGAGCGGCTTGCAGCCGTCGGACCTGATCGTCATCGCTGGCCGGCCTGGCATGGGCAAGTCCTCCCTAGTCCTCTCCCTGGCGCAGCACATGGCTGTTGAACGCAAAGCCTGTGTTGCCATCTTCACCCTGGAGATGGCGGCCGAGCAACTGGCCCAACGCATGATCTCGTCCGAGACGGGCATCGATTCTCAGCGTCTTCGGGTGGGCCAGATTCGCGATGATGAGATAGAACAGATTGCTCGCGCCATCGGCCTGTTGTCGGACACAGCTATCTACATCGATGACACGCCGGCTATCTCGGCCATGGAACTGCGCACCAAAGCCCGCCGGCTGGCCACCGAACGGGAACTGGACCTGATCATCGTGGACTACATGCAACTGATGCGCTCCGGCGTCCGCACGGAGAACCGGGTCCAGGAAATCTCGTACATCTCGCGCGCCCTGAAGTCTTTGGCCCGCGAGTTGATGGTGCCGGTGATCGC
The DNA here is from genome assembly GCA_046756905.1 of Anaerolineae bacterium. Taxonomy (GTDB): domain Bacteria; phylum Chloroflexota; class Anaerolineae; order Epilineales; family JAANWY01; genus JBHHTZ01. The sequence goes on from JBHHXF010000077.1 coordinate 3,684, forward strand.
CGCCTCCCAGCTCTCGCGGGCCGTCGAGAGCCGGCACGACAAGCGTCCCATTTTATCAGACTTGAGAGAAAGCGGATCGATCGAGCAAGACTCGGACATCGTCATGTTCATCTACCGCGACGAGATGTACAACGAGTACACCGACAAGAAGCACATCGCCGAGATCATCGTGGCCAAGCACCGCAATGGCCCAACCGGCAAGATCGAGCTGGCTTTCCTGGCGGAGCAGGCCAAGTTCGTGAACCTGTATCGAGCACCGACACCGGTAGAAGTCTGAATGTTCAGGCCAATGGCGCCTGGCTTCCAGGTCCAGTGCTCACCAGCCACTGTTCGCGCACCCGATGAGAGAAGATGACGACCTGAAGGTGGTATTTGATGCCGGTCCCCTGATCACAGCCTGCAAGTTTGAAACGAAAGGGGAACTGGTAGTGGACCATCTGCTCAACGAATGCAGAATACTGATTCCACCTTCCGTTTGAGGAGGAGGTAGCCGTACTGGGCGCCAAATATCCCGACGGCGTGGCGGCAGGCGAACGCATAGCGGCCGGCAAGATTCTCGTGGTCAGCATCAAAGCACGCCGCTGGGATCGTCATCTGGAGCGGTACTCGATGGGGAATGGAGAGCGAGACAGCATCGAGCTGTGCGGCCAGACCCCAGACGTAGAGGCTCTAATTGCAGATGATCACCTGGCGTTTGTTGTTGCGACACGAGTGGGGTTGCAGGTGTGGATGCTTCCTGACCTGGTAGTCGAACTTGTGAGCCGGGGACGATTGACCGACAAGCTGGCGCGAGACGTACTCGAAGTGATCCGGCCACGTTATCGAGCTGGAGTGATAGAGCACACCTTTGAGAAGCTGTAGGAGGTGTAGGATGCTGAAAGTTGTGGTTCCAGTGAAAGAAGAAATCTTGAGGTCAGCCGAGCGGCGTAGGGCCAGCGGCGCTGTCCGCGACATAAGCCAACACATAGCGGAGTTGATTGATTTGGGCTTTGAGCATCGTCTGGAGCAATTGTACCGGCAGTTCGAAACGGGTGAGATCAGTTTGGAGTATTTCGCCAATGAGCTGGGGCTGAGCATTCGGGACCTCTACTCCGCACTAGAGGTGCGAGGTCTACCAACTTCCAATATCCAGCGATAGATGGGATCCGTTGAGAAGCAGATGAAGACTTTCCCAGGCTTCCCCGCCGGCAAGGTGTCCCACACACCGCTCCCGAACCTGTTCTTCACCGATCTGCTGCCGCTCATCGACGACCTGGCGGAGCTCAAGGTGACGCTGCACGTCTTCTGGCGGTTGTACCACATGAAGGACTATCCGCGATGCGTCAGTCACGCCCAGTTGGCCGGCGACACCACCCTTTTACGGAGCCTGAACGAGCTGGGCCGGCCAGTCCCCGACATGCTGAACGATGGCCTTGAGCTAGCGGTCGCCCGAGGCACCCTGATCAAACTGGTCGCAAAAACGAGCCAGGGATCAGCGGAGCCAGGAACTGAGGCCGGCCAGAGCCACCCAGCCACCCAGCGCCGTCCTGAGCCTGTCGAAGGGCCATCCAGCCACCCAGCCACCCAGCCACCCAGCGCCGTCCTGAGCCTGTCGAAGGGCCATCCAGCCATCTTCTATTTCGCCAACACCGCCCAGGGCCGGCGGGCTGTGGAGCGGATCCAGGCCGGCAAGTTGGCACTGCCGGAGGCCGGCCTGCAACCCGCCGAAGTCCCCGTCGATCTGGAGCGCCCGAACATCTTCGTGTTATACGAGCGCAACATCGGCGTTATGACCCCGTTCATCGCCGAGCAACTGCGGGATGCCGAGCAAACCTATCCCGCCGAGTGGATCGAGGACGCCTTCCACCGCGCCGCAGAGCAGAACGTGCGCAAGTGGGTCTATGTCCGTGGCATTCTGAAGAGGTGGGCAACCGAAGGACGAGACGATGGAACCGATCGGCAAGTATCTAAAAAAGATCCAGACCGATATATCTCGGGCCAATATGCCGACTACGTTGAGCACTGACGGCCACAACGGCGATCTTGGCGATATCGATACAGGCATGGGAGCGTGTCCTATCTGCAATGGATTGGGCTTCCTTACGCGGGACGTGCCCGTTGGACATCCCGATTTTGGCCGGGCAATCCCTTGCCAGTGCAAGCAGGATGAGCTAGAAGCCACGCGCCTATCCGATCTGCGTCGCGCCAGCAATCTGGGAATGCTATCGCATATGACATTCGATTCCTTCCTCCCAGACGGCATTGGTCTGAACCCTGAGAAACAGAAAAACCTCCGCCAGGCGTTTGCACAGGCTCGTGACTTCGCCGAGCACCCGGTAGGCTGGCTTCTCTTCAAGGGTGGCTACGGCTGCGGCAAGACCCACCTGGCGGCCGCCATCGCCAACTATCGGCTCGAACAAGGCCACTCAGCCCTCTTTGTCGTAGTCCCCGATCTCCTGGATCACTTACGCGCGACCTTCAGCCCAACCAGCGAGGTTAGATACGACGAACGCTTTGAAAGTGTGAAGACCACACCTCTGCTCATTCTGGATGACCTGGGAACACACGCCGCCAGTGTTTGGGCTGACGAGAAACTGTACCAAATCCTCAACCATCGCTATAACGCCCAGTTGCCGACGGTTATCACAACCAATCACCAACTCGAAGAAATCGATCTGCGCCTGCGCTCACGCATGGCCGATCCATCCCTTGCCGTCATCTGCACGATTCTGGCGCCGGATTTCCGGCGCGCTGGCATCGGCGGCGATGATTCGGATCTCAGTAGCCTCAATCTACATCAAGACCAGACATTCGACAACTTCGAAATGCGGGCCAGCGAGTTGGATCGCGAGCGGCAGGACAACCTGAAACGCGCCTTCAGAGAGGCCCACACCTTCGCCGAGGACCCAGCCGGCTGGCTGGTGCTGACGGGAACCTACGGCTGCGGAAAGACCCATCTGGCCGCCGCCATCGCTAACTATCGAGCCAACCTGGGTTATCCGCCCATCTTCGTCACCGTAGCCGATCTGTTAGATCACCTGCGAGCGACGTTCAGCCCCAACAGCCTGGTGTCGTACGACAAGCTGTTCGAACAGGTGCGCACGTCTAAATTCCTTGTGCTGGATGATTTGATGACACAGAGCGCCACTCCTTGGGCCCGCGAGAAGCTGTACCAATTGTTCGACTACCGCTACAATGCCCGCCTGCCCACAGTAATCACCATGAACGAAACGCTGGAGGAGGTCGATGCACGGTTGCGCTCTCGGATGCTCGATCGATCCCGCTGCACGATCTTTGCCATGAAGGTTCCCAGCTATCGCAAGAGAAGAAGCTGAACCGCCGGCGACAGGCGGGACCTACTGACACCGAAAACGATCCGTCCCGACTTTTAGACACTGTGTACGGCCATGCAGCACATCGTTGAAATCAAGAACGTCACCGTCTACAACGGAACGACACGGGTGTTCAATGATCTGACGCTGGAGATACCTCAGGGGTGCAATACGGCCATTCTCGGCCCCAACGGCGCCGGCAAATCGACGCTACTTAAACTGCTCTCGCGGGAACTCTATCCAGTGCGGCGTGACGGCAGTTACGTGCGGATCTTCGGGCGGGAGCGATGGAACGTGTGGGACCTGCGCTCCCACTTAGGTATGGTGTCGCATGAGTTGCAGCGCCAGTACCGGGATCATGTCAGAGGTGTGGATGTGATCCTTTCAGGGTACTACTCCAGCATCGGGACGTGGCCCCACCAGTGGTTCGGCCCGGAACAGAAGGAGCGCGCCGGCCATGTCATGAAAACGCTCGGGGTAGCGGAGATCAAGGACAAGGTGTTCGCCGAAATGTCTGCCGGCGAGCAGCGCCGTTTTTTGCTCGGCCGCGCGCTTATTCACGACCCCGCCGCCCTGGTGCTGGACGAGCCGACCAATGGTCTCGATCTGAAGGCCTGCTTCCAATACCTTGATACTGTTCGCCAGTTGATGCGGGATGGCAAGACCATCCTTCTCGTCACCCATCGCATTCACGAGATTCCACCAGAGGTATCCCGTGTGATCCTGTTGAAAAACGGTGAAGTGGTTGCCGATGGCGATAAATACGATATCCTCACCGGCAAGAACTTGAGCTACCTCTTCGACACGCCCATCCAACTGGCGCACTTGAATGGCTTCTACCAGGCGATGCCTGCGTCGGAGTAGTGTGATCTTGCCTGCCAGTCTTCCCACTGGTCGGGCAAGAGCCTGGGTCTTCGGGCTTCAACCGCGGCTTGAACGATCATCCCGGCCAACTCATGAGATCGCAGCCTATTGTCACGACCCGACAGCGGAAAACCGTCCGGCGCGCCATTGGGGCTGCTTTCCTAGCGTTCGCGCTTCTCGCTGTGTTGCTAACCGCCCTCAATCCCATCCTGGCCGGCGGGCTGTACGCGCTGACGGGCGAAGAGAACACCATCGAGGGGTTGAAGGGGATCGGCGCGCTGGCCCTCATCTGGCTGACCCAACCACCGCAGCAAACCGCACCATTCGTTCCGATCCGCCACATCGATATGAACCCGTACGGCGTCAACACCTTCCTCCAACTGGAAGCTGAAGAGCAAAACGTGCGCCGGCAGATCGAAATGCTCGGCGCTGCCGGCTTCGGCTGGATTCGCCAGGAATTCCCATGGGAAGACATCGAAATCCACGGTAAGGGCGACTACGAGGATCGCCGCACGGGGCCTCACAAGCTGGCCTGGCTCAAGTACGACCGCATTGTGGACCTGGCCGAGGAGAACAGCATCCAGATTCTGGCGCGGCTGGACAACCCGCCGACCTGGTCCCGCGCCGCCGGCGACGACATCGGCACGCTGGCCCCCCCGGACAACTTCGATGACTTTGGCGATTTCGTAGCCGCCGTGTCAGATCGCTACTGCGGCCGCGTCAACTACTACCAGGTGTGGAACGAGCCAAACATCTATCCTGAGTGGGGCGAGCAGGACGTGGACCCCGAGGCCTACACCCAACTTCTGGCGACGGCCTATCGGCGGATCAAAGCCGCCTGTCCCGGCGCGACGGTGGTCAGCGCGGCGCTGGCTCAAAACATCGAACATGGTGGTCGCAACATGAGCGACCTGCTGTTCCTGGAGCGGATGTACGCGGCCGGCGCCGGCGACTCCTTCGACGTGCTCGGCGCCCAGGCATTTGGCCTGTGGACCGGTCCCACGGACCGGCGCGCTAGCGCCGATCGGGCCAACTTCAGCCGGATCGCGCTGACACGCGACGTCATGGTACGACACGGCAGTGCCAACAAGCCAATCTGGGTCACCGAGATGGGCTGGGCTGCCGTGCCAGCGAACATCCCGACTGTATTTGGCCGCGTCACCCGTCAGCAGCAGGCCCGCTACCTAGTCGACGCTTATCGCCGTGCCAACAACGAGTGGCCTTTTGTGGGTCCACTCTTCGCCTGGTTTCTGCGCCGGCCCGACTGGAGTGAACAGAACCAGGATTGGTTCTACTTCGGGCTGGTCTCACCTGACTGGGAGCCAATGCCGGCCTTCGACGCGCTGGCAGAGCTGGCGTCGGCTCCACCAAGCGTTCCCGCAGGATTCCACCAGGAAGACCACCCCGCCCTGCGCTACGCCGGCAACTGGCAAATCCAACATGATCCACAGGCGTCCCTGGGCAGTTTCCGGGCCGGCACACGCGGCGACAGCGTGACCTTCGACTTCGAGGGATCAGACCTGACCATCGAGGCAGCGCCTGGGACCAACGCCGGCACTGCGCAAGTCGTCATCAATGGGGGAGATCCCCGGGTGGTTGAACTCCTGCCAGGCGATAAGGTTCCAATCGCCAGGTATCTGCCGACAGGCCGGCACACGGTTGAACTCAGCATCGTGGACGGCAGCATCGCCCTGGACGCCGTCATCATCGGCCGCACCTACGACCGCCTGGTGCGCCAGATCCTGGCCGGCCTCTCCCTCATCTTCGCCCTGGCCGGCGCCACCTTCTTGCTCCGCCACCTCCGCGCAACACTACATCGGATTGGGAATGGAACGGATTAGGAACTCAGTATGTCCAAGCTCATTCACCACGGGCTGACTTGCGAGGTGTGGGGGGTGCTTTGTCATGTGTACAATTCAGCTAGAAGAAATCCGTTGAATTCTCCATCCGCTGTAGTGTCTCAATGAAACGCTCTCACCTCCCCATCCTCGTCTCCATCCTCCTCCTCGCCTACCTGTTGCGCGTCCACCGCCTGGGCGCCCAAAACATCTGGTGGGACGAAGGCCTGGCCATCTGGGCCGTGCGCAAGAGCTTCGCCGGCACCACCCTGTGGACCGCCGGCGACGTCCATCCGCCGCTCTACTTCTGGCTGCTGTGGCCCTGGACGCGGCTGGTCGGTTACAGCGAGTTCGCGGCCCGGTACATCACTTTGATCTATGGGATGCTGACCGTTGCCCTGGCGTATCCGCTGGGTAAGCGGTTGGCTAGTTGGCAAGTTGGTTGGTTGGCTGCACTGCTGGTTGCTCTCTCTCGCTTTGAGGTTTGGTGGAGCCAGGAGATGCGAATGTACATGCTGGCGGGGTTGATGGGGATGATGGGGACGTACTGGCTGGTGCAGCTTGTAGATGAAAGAGATTGGAGACCTGTCCCGGTCCAGGGACTGGGGACTGGATATTGGATATTGGATATTGGGTATTGGGGAGTGTGGGGGTTTTATGTTATGTCGATGGTGGCGGCTTTGTACACGATTTACCTATC
>JBHHXF010000078.1:0-10384 GCA_046756905.1 Anaerolineae bacterium
TTTTCTCAGTTCTACTACAGCTTCATACAACTGATGTGAATCTTTGGCTTTCGTTGCACGGACGTCCGACTGAATAATGCTGTTTCCGACTCGGGTTGCGCGCGGTATCTCAACCCTGACCAGGTCGAGACCAACAGATTCAGCAATCTTGCCAAAGTACTGATCCGTTGGAATCAGGACGCCCTGCAGTATGCTATTTCCAATGACCACCAGGGCCGTGCCCCCTGGTTTCAGGGCATAGTGGATGCCCATCGCAAATTTGAAACAATCGCTGAAATACGAGGCAGCATAGTTGGCCCATCCGTGGCCGCCATAGACTCCTTTTTCGGGGTTCAGCTTTCTAAGGTGCTCCAGTCGTTCCACTAAGTCAGTGTCTGGCAAATCAAAGTCCAGGTCTATCCGCTGCTGCGAACGCACAGTCTGCCAATATTTGCCGAAGTTTGACTCTTCGAGTGGTTTCAAGTCTTTTGGGGAGTTGGCATATCCCAACCAGTAGAGTTGTGGGCGGGTGTTCCGGTTGTAGTGATAGTTATTCAAGTACGGTGGTGATGTTATGATCAAGTCAATCGAGTCGGGAGCGAGGTAGGATTGATACTTGAAGAAAGAATCCCTGATGACCGTCGTGGCGGGCGGTTGCCGATTCGCCAAGACCTTCTGGAACCAGATAACGTCCTGAGTCATAGCCGTTAACTTGTCGAGAATCGTTTGAGCGACCGGAAAATCCTGGGTCTCTTCCTTCCCAGCACTTGTTCGGGTACTCAAACTTGGTTCGTAAGAATAGTTCGAATAGCGTACCATGGTTGATGCGAAGGCCAATCGGAACAAATCGCGCAAATTGCTTTGAGCAACCGTATCAACAAAGTCCTGCAAGATCAAGACCTTGCGCAACACCCGGGGACTGAAAAACTCAGAGCGCGTTTTGAACCCTGCAGGAGGACTACTCTGTGGGGTGTAATCTGAGGCGATTCTTTCATTGTAGAACCTGCGGAATCTGAGTACCTCATCGCGCAATGCCTCGACATCGATTTGATAGGCGTTCACTTTTGCACGACAGGCCAGGGCAGCGTAGTGATTGATCTCGAACCCGACCGCATCATGGCCATGAAGCACTGCCGCTACGAGAGTCGTACCTACGCCGGCAAAAGGATCTAAGACGGTACACTTGTCATCAAGGTATCTGTCCAAGACGTCTTCGACGAAATGACTGGAGAAGCCGGCAATCCATGGTACCCACCGATGGATAGGCAAGGATTTGTTGCCCGAAAAAGCCGGGTCGTGAAACGTCGAACCATTGCTCTCCAGTGGGATGATACTCTCTTCCGCTTCTGCCTCGAACAGTCTCAACTGTTCCACTTGCCCCTGTTGGAGGTCTGTCACAACTGTCATCTTGGCACCTCTCGGATGCTATCCGACGTCACTCTGACTCGGGCCGCGGGCTTATGACCTGTCCGAGATGATACTTTGGGCGGAGATCTGTCAACACGGTGCCCATTTGTCGGCGTTCGTCTTCATCACGGAGCACATGGGCAAAATCGTCAAAACTGAGTATAATAACCTGCGGAACACCGCGGCGCTCGACAATGTAACGGGCGTGGTTGTGGGTGACATCGTCCAGGACTTGGCCGAAGTTGTTTTGGGCTTTGGTTGAGCTGATGCTTTTGGTCGTCATATACCCTCCAGGCAAGTGCCTAAATTAGCTAACTTGGGTATATCATAACACATACTCTCATATTTGTCAAACGGGACGATGCGAGCCAGTAGGACCGCTGCTTCTTGGCGAATTGCTCAACAACCGAGACAACAATGCTGAACCGCACGCTAGCCGTCCTCCGCAAGGAGTTCATCCAGATTCGACGCGACCCCCGCACATTGGCCGTGATGATCCTGATCCCCATCGTCCAACTCACTCTGCTGGGGTACGCGGCAACGACCGATGTTGATCATATCGCCACAGTGGTTTTGGACCGCGACGGCACGCCGGCCAGCCGCGAGTTGATCGAGACCTATCGCGCGTCGGGCTATTTCGACATCCAGTACTACGTCGATCGCGAGGCCGAGATGGCGCAACTGATCGACGGCGGACAGGCAGGGGCTGGCATTGTGGTTCCCGCCGGCTACTCCGCCGACCTGGCCCGCGATCACCGCGCCCAAATCGGCGTCATCATCGATGGGTCCGACCCCAGCGTTGCCACAACCGCGCTGTCCGCGGCAACCTCGGTTGGCCAGGCCAAAGGCGTGGAGATCGTGCAGCAAGTCATGCACATCGACCCGGAGGAGCAGCCGGGCATCGAGGTGCGCCCCCGCGTGTGGTACAACCCCGAATTGTCCAGCGCCAACTTCATGATCCCCGGCCTCATCGGCACCATCATGCAGTTGCTGACCACATTTCTCACGGCCATGGCCGTCGCCCGCGAACGGGAACTGGGTACGCTGGAGCAGCTCATCGTGACGCCGCTGCGCCCCATGGAACTCATCATCGGCAAGTTAGTGCCCTACGGGATCATCGCCGTGATCGATACACTGGAGATTCTGGCTATCGGTGTGTGGTGGTTCGATGTGCCGATTCGGGGTAGCCTCATCTTGTTGTTAGTGCTCTCAGGCCTGGGTCTCATGACATCGTTGGGGCTGGGGCTATTCATCTCGACCGTCTCGACCACGCAGCAGGAAGCTATGTTGCTGAGCTACTTCATTATGCTGCCTTCGATTTTCCTCTCCGGCTTCATGTTCCCACGCGCCGCCATGCCCTGGGCCTTGCAGCTTATCAGCTACGGGGTTCCCCTCACCTACTTTCTCATCATCGTGCGGGGCATCATCTTAAAGGGCATCGGCCTTCAGCTCCTTGTCTCTGAGGTCGTCGCCATGACCATTTTCGGAGTTCTTATCTTGACTATGGCGGCTCTGCGTTTTCAGAAACGACTGGAGTAGGTTGAGAGGGGAATCACGAACTTTGACACATGCACATCTTTCTGCTATACTAGTAAAGCACTCAATAATCGCGAAGACTAAGAAAATGGACGTTTCTGACGCCCTGGAACTGAATGAGCCGGCTGGAATTGGCCGGCGGCGGCCAGTGCGTTTGCCCGCCAGCCTCTAAGCCGAGGCGCCTGATTCGAAGGTGAGGTCGCCTGACGCGGGGGTTTCCCTGCGTTGGAGCGGCCTTCTTTGTTTCTGCCCGGCACTCAAGGAAGAGGCCACCTTTGACGCTGTCCGTCAGAGTGTGGCTCTTTTTTTCTGTATCGACGGCCGGTGAAGGGACGTTAGGATAGAAATCTCGAAAGGAAGTACCATGAAACCCATCGGATTCCCCACCAAGCAGGGTCTCTACGATCCACGGTTCGAGCATGACGCTTGCGGCATCGGGTTTGTTGCTAACGTCAAGGGTGAAAAGACTAACGCAATCGTGCGTCAGGCTCTCACTGTCCTCAAGAACCTGACGCATCGGGGCGCCCGTGGGGCCGAACCCAACACCGGAGACGGGGCCGGCATCCTTCTGCAAACACCCCATGCCTTTCTCCAGAAGGCGTGCGCGGAGTCCGGCATCGACCTCCCACCTTTTGGCGAGTACGGTGTTGGCATGGTCTTCCTGCCGCCCGAAGCCGCGATACGCCGGCAGTGTGAGCAGCAGTTCGAGCAAATCATCACCGAAGAGGGGCAGCGGGTCCTCGGGTGGCGGACCGTCCCCACCAACAACTCCTCGCTGGGGAAAACGGCGTTGTCGTGTGAACCCTGTGTACGCCAGGTGTTCATCGGGCTCGAATCCGGTATCCAGGACAGTTTGGAATTCGAGCGCAAGCTCTACGTCATCCGCAATCGTGCTGAAAACACTATACGTTTCTCGGGCACCGAGGGCTGTGAGTCCTTCTACCTCCCCAGCCTATCTTACCGGACCATCGTCTACAAGGGGATGCTAACAGCGGAACAGCTTGAAGAATACTACCCGGACCTGTTGGATCCGGCTATGGAAGCGTCCATTGTGCTGGTCCACTCCCGATTCAGCACGAATACATTTCCCAGTTGGGAGCGTGCCCATCCGTATCGCTACATGATCCACAACGGAGAGATCAATACCCTGCGGGGGAATATCAACTGGATGCACGCCCGGGAGTCGTTGTTGGCTTCCGATCTCTTTGGGGATGACATGTCCAAGCTCCTGCCCATAATCCACGCCGATGGCAGCGACTCGGCCATGTTCGATAACTGCCTGGAGTTTCTGACCCTGGGTGGCCGATCCCTGCCTCACGCGGTCATGATGATGATCCCGGAACCCTGGTCGAACCACGAGAGCATGAGCGATGAGAAAAAGGCATTCTACGAGTATCACAGTTGCCTCATGGAGCCATGGGATGGCCCGGCGTCTATCGCCTTCACCGACGGCACCGTGGTCGGCGCGGTGCTCGATCGGAATGGCCTGCGCCCGTCACGCTACTATGTGACGAAAGACGATCTGGTCGTCATGGCCTCCGAGGTCGGCGTGCTCGACATCCCGCCGGACCGTGTGCTACACAAGGGCCGGCTCCAGCCTGGCCGGATGCTCTTGGTGGACACTGCAGAAGGACGCATCGTGGGAGACGACGAGTTGAAGCAACGAATGGCGACCGAGCATCCGTACCGCGTGTGGCTGGATGAACATCTTGTGGTGATGCAAGACCTGCCCGAAGCGCCTATAACGAGGGATCGAGCAGGTCATGAAACTCTGCTCCAGCACCAGCAGGCGTTCGGCTACACCTTCGAGGAATTGCGCATGATTCTTGGCCCCATGGCCAAGAACAGCGTCGAACCCGTCGGTTCCATGGGAAACGACACACCGCTGGCAGTCCTCTCCGACCGGCCGCAACTCTTGTACAACTACTTCAAGCAACTGTTTGCCCAGGTAACCAACCCGCCGATAGACTCCATCCGCGAGGAGATCATCACAGCTACGGAGATGATGCTTGGTTCGGAGGGGAATCTACTGGCTCAGGACCCGGAAGCGTGTCACCAGGTCAAGCTCCAGACGCCAATCTTGACTGACGAGGACTTGGAGAAGCTGCGCCACATCGACCGCCCCGGGTTCAGGGCCATGACATTGCCGATTCTCTTTAACCCCGGCGACGACGGGGCGGGATTGGAGCGCGCCATGAACGAGCTGTGCCGGCGGGCGAGCCAGTCGATCAATGAAGGGGCCAACATCCTGATCCTGTCGGATCGGGGGGTTGACCGGGAACACGTGCCAATACCGGCGCTCCTGGCCGTGGCCGGCCTCCACCATCACCTGATCCGTGAAGAGACACGCACCCGGGTTGGACTGGTGCTTGAATCGGGCGAACCCCGCGAGGTTCACCACTTCGCTGTCTTGATCGGCTACGGGGCCACGGCGATCAATCCCTACCTGGCGTATGAAACTTTGGATGACATGATCTGGCAGGGGCTGCTGACAGACATCACGTATGAGGAGGCAGTGAAGAATTACATCAAGGCTGCTGTTAAAGGCGTTGTCAAGACAATGTCGAAGATGGGCATCTCTACGATCCAGAGTTACCATGGGGCCCAGGTTTTCGAGGCGCTGGGCCTTAACCAGAAGTTGATTGATAAGTATTTCACCTGGACGCCATCACGGATCGGCGGTGTGGGGATCGATGTGATCGCTCAAGAGGCGCAGATGCGGCATACCCGCGCCTTCCCGGAGCGCCAGATGGATGGCCGGACGTTGGACGTCGGTGGCCAGTATCAGTGGCGTCGGGATGGGGAGCATCACCTGTTCAACCCAGAAACGATACATAAGCTTCAGGTTGCCTGCCGTACGAACGACTATGAAGTTTACAAGGAGTATGCGGGCCTGATCAACAACCAGTCCAAGCGACTCGCTACGCTGCGTGGGCTACTGGAACTGAAGTTTGCTTCCGATCCTGTCCCTCTCGAAGAAGTGGAGTCGGTGGAGTCTATCTGCCGGCGCTTCAAGACCGGCGCGATGTCCTACGGCTCCATCAGCCAGGAGACTCACGAAAGCCTGGCCATCGCCATGAATCGCATCGCCGGCAAGAGTAACTCGGGCGAAGGAGGCGAAGACTCGGCGCGCTACACCCCCCTCCCCAACGGCGACTTACTCTCCAGCGCCATCAAGCAGGTCGCTTCGGGGCGATTCGGTGTTACCAGCGAGTACCTGGTCAATGCCCAGGAGTTGCAGATAAAGATGGCGCAGGGGGCGAAGCCCGGCGAGGGTGGGCAGTTGCCGGGCCGCAAGGTCTACCCCTGGATCGCCAAGGTGCGGCACTCGACCCCCGGCGTGGGGCTGATCTCGCCGCCCCCGCACCACGACATATACTCCATCGAGGATCTGGCGGAACTGATTCACGACCTGAAGAACGCCAACGAGAACGCGCGGATCAACGTCAAGCTGGTGTCGGAGGTGGGTGTGGGGACCATCGCCGCCGGCGTTGCCAAGGGGCACGCCGATGTGGTCCTCATCAGCGGGTATGACGGCGGCACGGGTGCGTCGCCGCAGAGCAGCATCAAGCATGCCGGCCTCCCCTGGGAGCTTGGCGTGGCCGAAACCCACCAGACGCTTCTGCTGAACAACTTGCGCAGCCGGATTGTGGTGGAGACTGATGGGCAGATGAAGACCGGCCGCGATGTCGTCATCGCCGCGCTGCTCGGTGCGGAAGAGTTCGGTTTTGCCACGGCCCCCCTGGTCGCCCTGGGTTGCGTCATGATGCGGGTCTGTCATCTGGATACGTGTCCGGTCGGCGTGGCAACGCAGAACCCCGAACTACGCCAGAAATTCACCGGCAAGCCGGAGTATGTCGTCAACTTCATGCACTTCGTCGCCCAGGAAATGCGCGAGTGGATGGCGCTGTTAGGCGTCCGCACCGTCGATGAGATGATCGGTCGGGTCGATAAACTCGACGTGCGTGAGGCAGTGAATCATTGGAAGGCGAAGGGGTTGGACTACTCGAACATTCTGTACCAGCCTGATGTCCCGCCCGATGTGGGCCGGTATTGCCAGATCGCTCAGGATCACGGGATCGACAAGGCGTTTGATAAGCAGGTGTTGCTGGACTTGTGCAAGCCGGCCCTGGAGCGCGGCGAGCCGGTGCGAGCCACGCTCCCCATCCGCAACATCCACCGTGTGGTGGGCACGATCCTGGGTAGTGAGGTCACGCGGCGCTACGGCGGCGAGGGTCTCCCGGAGGACACGATTCGGCTCCACTTCAAAGGATCGGCCGGCCAAAGCTTTGGCGCGTTTGTACCCCGGGGCATCACCATGATCCTGGAAGGGGATTCAAACGACTACATCGGCAAGGGCTTGTCGGGCGGCAAGATCATCGTCTACCCGCCTGCAGGCTCGACGTTCAGGCCGGAGGAGAACATCATCATCGGCAATGTGGCGTTCTACGGCGCGACCAGCGGCGAAGCCTACATCCGGGGCAAGGCCGGCGAGCGGTTCTGCGTCCGGAACAGCGGCGTGCACGCTGTCGTCGAGGCCGTGGGAGATCACGGCTGTGAGTACATGACCGGCGGGCGCGTCGTCGTCATTGGCCCGACGGGGCGCAACTTCGCCGCTGGCATGTCGGGCGGCCTCGCCTACGTGCTGGATGAGGCCGGCGACTTCCACGTCCGATGCAATCAGAGCATGGTTCACCTCGAACGATTGGAGGACGAGGAGGAGATCGAAGAAGTCGAAAGCATGATTCTGCGACATGCCCGCTACACCGACAGCGATGTCGCCTGGCGCGTCCTTGCCCTCTGGGACGAGCTGGCGCCAAAGTTTGTCAAGGTCTTCCCCAAGGACTACAAGCGGATGCTGGAAGCGATCGAGCGCGTTAGAGCGGCCGGCCTCAGCGGCGAGGAAGCCATCATGGTCGCTTTTGAAGAGAACAAGCGCGACCTGGCGCGAGTGGGCGGAAACTGAGTGTGAGTTTGATGAGTAGAGTTAGACAATAGGGGTTGGAAAGCAGATATTGGGATATTGGATATTGGATATTGGAGACTGAACACCAATACCCAATACCCAATACCTAATATCCAATATCCAGTATCTGCTGTCCTGGATCTGGAGGAAGTATATGGGCAAACCGACTGGTTTCATTGAATACGCCCGCGAGCTGCCGGCAGACCGGCCGGTCGAGGAGCGGATTCGTGATTGGCAGGAAATTCATCTTCACTTCCCGGAGGAGAAGCTGCGGACTCAGGGCGCGCGCTGCATGGACTGCGGCATTCCGTTCTGCCACCCGGGTATACTGGTCAAAGGGATGGCCACGGGATGTCCGATTAACAACCTGATCCCTGAGTGGAATGATCTGGTCTACCGAGGGCTTTGGCGGGAGGCGTATCACCGTTTGAGCAAGACCAACAACTTCCCCGAGTTTACTGGCCGGGTCTGCCCCGCCCCATGTGAAGGCTCCTGCACGCTGGGCATCAATGAGCCGCCGGTCACCATCAAGAACATCGAGTATGCTATCATCGAACGAGCGTTTGAAGAGGGCTGGGTGGTTCCAGAACCTCCTGACCATCGAACGGGAAAGAAGGTAGCCGTGGTCGGTTCCGGCCCCGCCGGCCTGGCTTGTGCTGACCAATTGAACAAGGCCGGCCACTGGGTCACTGTATTCGAGCGTGCCGACCGCATCGGTGGTCTACTGACCTACGGCATCCCCAACATGAAACTCGACAAGCGCATCGTCCAGCGCCGCATCGACCTCATGGCAGCAGAAGGCGTCGAGTTTATGACCAACACCGAGGTCGGTAAGGATTATCCGGCTGATAGGGTCCGCACGGAGTTCGACGCGACCGTGCTCTGCGGAGGATCCACCAAGCCACGCGACTTGCCCATCGAAGGACGAGAACTCACAGGCATCTACTTTGCCATGGAGTTCCTTCACGCCCACACCAAGACCTTGCTCAATGGACCTTCTCCCTCCCCCTTGCAGGGGGGGGGCCGGGGAGGGGGTAGAGAATACATCTCTGCTGAAGGCAAGGACGTTATTGTCATCGGCGCCGGCGATACCGGCACGGATTGCATCGCTACCTCCCTGCGCCTCGGATGTTCGAGCGTGACACAGTTCGAGATCCTCCCGCAGCCACCCTTCGAACGCGCTCCAGACAATCCCTGGCCTCAGTGGCCGAATATCTTTCGCATTGACTATGGCCAGGAAGAGGCGGCGGCCATCTTCGGATGCGACCCTCGCATTTTCTGCATTATGACCAAGAAGTTCGTTGGGGATGAAAATGGACGTGTCAAAGAGCTGCACACGGTCATGATCGAGTGGGACGCCGGCAACAATGGCCGGCCCGTCCCCAAGGAAATCCCCGGCACCGAAAAGGTGTGGCCGGCCCAGTTGGTGCTTCTGGCTATGGGCTTCCTGGGGCCGGAAGACACCATCCTCGACGGGCTTGGCGTCGAGCGCGACCAGCGTTCCAACGTCCGGGCGGAGTTCGGTCGGTTTGCCACCAGCGTGGAAGGCGTGTTCGCTGCCGGCGACATGCGCCGAGGCCAGAGCCTGGTGGTGTGGGCCATCCGGGAAGGGCGCGGCGCCGCCCGCGAGTGTGACCGGTACTTGATGGGATCGACCAACCTCCCTTGATGCTGCGCCGCTGCGCTGCGTAACGCTCGACAACGTAAGATTCCCTCATGCTGACCCATCTCTACAGTGGTCAATAGATAACGAAGAGTCTGTTCAGAAACAGGTTTCCGACAGACTAGACCCTAAAGGTTTCTAAAACCTTTAGGGTCTGCTTTAGTTTCACTATGGGAGGTGTGTTGTATGTCAAACGAGGGATTGAATCGATACGGCGAGTATGCGCCGTTAGTTTTGCGGTTAGCTTTGGGCGTGGTCTTTCTAGCCCACGGTCTGAGCAAGTTTGGGGATTTGAATGGAGTTTCCCAGATGTTTGGTGGTATGGGCATGCCGGCCGCGGGCCTGATGGCTGCGATGGTGGCTGCGATTGAGGCTGTTGGTGGCGCTGCGTTGATCCTTGGGATCGGAACACGCATTGCCGCTGTGTTATTGTCCGCCGTTATGTTGGTCGCCATCGTCATGGTTAAGTCCAAGGTCGGGCTGATTGCGCCCATGGGCGCGCCGCTGCCAGGCGCCGAGTTGGACTTGGCGCTGCTGGCCGGCGCGGTGGTTCTGATTCTGCAAGGTGGTGGCCCGCTTTCACTGGACAAGCTCGTGTTGAGGCGCGCGTAACACGTAAACGATCCTATTGTTCTCATCTCGGTGTAACACACCGAATAGCAAACCGAATAGAAGAGCCCGCTATCAACGGCGATAGCGGGCTCTTCGCATTCCGGTGATGTAGGGGCGAGGTAGGTCGGAGTGGGGCAATTATCTTCCTGGAAACGCCTTAGCACGTCCTCGGGCACTCGGAACCGACCCGCCCGCACAGGCCGGCCCGCGCCGTCTACGAG
>JBHHXF010000079.1:0-10360 GCA_046756905.1 Anaerolineae bacterium
ATCAATACCCAATACCCAATATCCAATATCCAATACCCCCATAGTTCCCAGGCTGAAGGTCCACCTAAGTCCGATCGTTACTACTCAGCCGCTCCAGCCGGATCGCCAGGTCCGGCGGCTGAAGTGGTCGATTCATGCCGATGCCGTCACCCTGTGGCCTGGATTTGACAATCCAGGCCGAGCGGCTGAGTAGTAACGTCCGATCAACGCGCGACCAGTGCCAGGTAGACGACGGGGGCGGGCGTGGCAGTCGCTGCGGCGGTCAATGTAAGTATCGGGGTATGGGTCAGTGAAGGGGTGGCAGTCGCAGTGGTTGTGGGTGAAGGCTGCGGAGTAGTTGTCATGGTCGGTGATGGGCTTGTAGTTGGCGTGGCAGACGCCGGCGGGGTCGAAGTGGACGTCAGCGTGGCGGACGGTGGTAGAGTCGCGGTGACAGTGTCGGTAGCCGTCGGCGACGGGCTGGGGGTCAGGGATGGCATGGGTGTCGGCTGGATGGGTACGGGGTTGAAAAGGCCATAGACCGTGCCGGCCCCATTCCGCCCCTCCGGCTGCGTGTCTGTGATCCCCAACAGCAAGTCGGGGCGGCTGTCGTTGTCCACGTCGCCTGTCCCAGACAGAAACCACGCGCCGCGCGTGTACGGGTCGTCGCCCCACACCGCCCAATCCGGCTCGTCGCCGGCCAGATCCAAGACCGGCTCCTCGAACAAAGGGCGCCCGTTCCAAACGGCCAGCAGGCCGGCCTTGATCCGACCATCAACATCGGCCCCCGACGCGTTGATCAGCACCTCGGCCAATCCGTCACCCCCTAGGTCCCACAGAGCCACCGCATCGCCGGCCCGCGCGTTAGCCGCCGGTCCCCAGACCACGACATCTGCGATGGCCGACAGGTCCACTTCCGACTGGGCCGCATCCAACGGACCGAGCACCAGGTAGGCAACGCCGGCCCGGTAGCGGTCATCGGGCGATGCCGTGGGCGCCCCAATCAGCAAGTCGAGCTGACCATCACCGTTCGCGTCGCCAATCACCATCGCTGAGCCTGCTCGCTGGCGATCCGCACCCCACAACACCAAGTCGGGCCAATGGTCGGCCAGATCAATGACACCATGCATTTCAGCGACTCCGAAGAAGATATACACGGCTCCAGCGTCAAGCGCCTGACCACGATCCAGGCCCTTGAGACCGACCACCAGGTCGTCGCTGCCGTCACCATCTACGTCACCCACGGCGACATTGCTGCCAAAAAAGCCGGCTTCCTCCACACCTCGGATGGTCAGATCGGCACCGGTGAGCAAGTCAACCGGGCCCACAAGATCGCGCCGGCCGTGCAACACGTATATCGCCCCAGTATTGTAGATGCGCTCCTCGTTGCGGTTGGAGGCCGGCGCACCCAGAATGAGATCGTCAATACCATCGCTGTTCAAATCGGCAACCGCGTAGACAGCGCCGGCATGCTCCCCATCTACCGCGCCCCAGATCTCCACATCACCGGAAGCCTGCGTCATGTCGATAACTGCGCGACTCCACGTCTCCGTTCCCCCGAAAAAAACGTGGCTGATACCGGCAGTCGGGCGATCGGGCGGGCCAGCATTGTAGTCCAGCACGATCAGGTCGTCGATGTCGTCGCCGTTCAGATCGGCGACGGTCATGTTGTGCCCCAGCCGGCCCTCGTCTGTCCCGCCCTGGATGTCCACGTCCGCGACGCGACGCGCCATGTCGATCTGACCGCTGACCACCGGATCGCCGAAGAGGACGTAGACTTCCCCGGAGACGTTGCCTGTGGGGTCCGAATCGCCGGCTCCAACGGCGACGTCCGCATAACCGTCGTGGTTGAAATCTCCCACCACCGCCGACCGCCCCATGTGATCCAGCGACTTGCGACCGAGGATACGTAAATCGACCTCACCGCGCAGGTCTACCACGGTACTCGATGGGAAAGCGCCGGCGACTGCTACCAGGCTTGCGGTCACAAGTGACAACACGGCGGCCGCCCGCCGGCTCCATCGGATCAAAGTTCCGACACGGCTCAGGGCAAACACGCTTTGTTCGCCTTAGAGAGGGATGACGTCGGCCTCGGCGAAGAGAGACCCAACATCAAGGCCCATGCGCTGGTACAACAACCGCGGCACACTGATGTCCGCCAGGAAGAGCTGGCCGACGACTGTCTGCGCTACCTCCGTGAGAAGCCCGATCTTGGGCAGTGCCAGAGTGAGGGTTGCATGGGCATGAATCGCCGGCTCGAAAACCTGGCCGGTGGTGGTATCCAGTCCCGACGGCGTGTCTAATGCGATGATCGGTACACCGCCGGCGTTCGCCTGATGAATCAGGGTCGCGGCCGGCTCGCGCGGCGCTCCCCGCAGCCCATAGCCGATGAGAGCGTCCAGGATGATGTCTGCCGGTGGGAGGGTCTCGACTGGCGCGACGTGGATGGGGATCTGCATGGCCTGGAGGATGCTGAGTTGGTGGGCCGGCACCCCATCGAAGCGGTCCGGCGCGTCCGTCAGGATGACGAAGACGCCCGCCCCCCAGATGGCAAGCCGGCGGGCGGCCACCAGGCCTCCACCGCCGTTATTGCCCCGGCCGGCCAGCACCAGCACTGTTCGACCAGCCGGCGATCCGCCCAGATGCTCCCGCGCCAACAGCGCCAGGGCCCGGCCGGCATTCTCCATCATCTGAATCAACTCGATGCCGAAGTCCTCGATCATGGCGCGATCGACCTCGCGCATCTGGTCTGTCGTGATGGCTGGAATCATAGTCCCCCTCCTGACGAACGATAGGCAAAGCGAAAGGGTAGGCGGATCGTCGTTCGCCTACCCTGGGTGGTTTACGCCGAAGACCCTCTACCGTTGGGCAAGGTCTCCTGACCGCCGCCCCGCCGGCTCGGTCATGAGACCTTCGCCGAACAAGTGGTTTACAGTCGGAGATACTCTCGAGGTCTCGACAACTACGACTGCTTGTCTCCCCAGACACACACGGGAGAGGTGGTCGGCTCCGAACTACCGTCTTTCGGCTCCATGGTGATAGCCAGGCGTGTGAACTGGGAGGCATCTTTACTCACATCAACGTAGACGCGACCTCGCTGATACGAATCCACGGTGAATGTGCCGGCGCTTATTGTGCCAGTGTCGGTCACGAACCACATCTGGTAGACATGGTCAGCCGGCAGTGGGTTGAGCCCAGCGATGGTCAAGAGACCCCGGCTGCGAGTCTCATCTATGAACAAATAGCCTTGAGCGTCCGGGTCCTCGGCAGTACCTTGGAGCGATACAGCGCGATCGGCCTTGGCGATGAAGGTCTCATCACTCGACATCTGGGCGACCTGTGTTGACTGGCGCCAACCGAATACGCTGAGGGCGACGGCAACGATCAGCATAGCAGCGGCCGCAGCCCACCCCCAACGGAACCAGGAGGCTGGCTGTGCCGGCGCAACCAGGAAACCAGGCCTGTTCGCGCGAGCTTTGAAAGCTGGGGTGTTGGTCAGGGCCGGCGACTCTACTGAGTTGAGCGGCGTGGAGAAACCCTGTGACAGCCAGGGAGACTCGGTGTTGGGTTCAGCATAGGCTGCCGGATTGCCAAGGATATCTCCCAACAGATCATCGACGCTTGGAAGTTTATCCTGCTCCTCCATGTCGGCCAACTCGTAGAGTGTGCTGTGAAGGTCGGAGCACATTTCACACTGCACCAAATGCTCGTACACCAGGGGCAGGAGTTGCGCCACGTCCTCGCCCGCGACTTCCATATCGACGTAACGGGCGATCAATTCGAATACCTGGGCACAGTTGATCTCCTCATCCTCGGTAGCTAGAATGCGGTGGATCAATTGCTCTATCTCATCATGATTCATGAAACTGTTCCCCCATGACAAAGAGGTGTATTTTCTGGCGAAATCTCCCAATCCTGAGACGCAGTCGCGCGGGGCTGTCTTACGTCGCTGGCCGAACTTGACGTCTACTCTTGGTGGAAGGCAGCCAGTATCTCATCCTGTGACAGGCCAAGCTTTAACAATCGGTCTCGCAGTTTCACCCGGGCGTCGTGGGCGATTTTGTAGATGTTATTCCGATTTGTCCCCAGTTGCTCTGCAATGGTAGCAGGGGGAATCCCATGAAAATACTGATTAAGAAACACCAGACGCTGCCGTTCGGTGAACTCGTTGTCGATTACATCACTGATGAGCTCCCAGATTCTGTCCCGTGTAACGCGCATTTCGGGATTCCCGGCTGTGGGATCTTCTAGCGTTGCCAGCAGGGGCGGTAGAGTGTCCCCGGCCTGTTCGTGCATGGCATCCAGGGATATATTGTCCCATCGCCGGCGCCGCAAGTCGCCGGCCGCCTGATTGATGGCAACGCGATAAGCCCAAGTGGTGAATTTACTGTCGCCCCGGAACGTGTCCAGCTTGCTTAGGATCTTCAATAGTGCATCCTGGGCAGCATCCTCAGCCATCTGCGCCAACTCCTCACGCGCCAGGTGCGATAGATCACTTCGCCGTCGATGGTAGTAGAGAAAGACGGCCTTCAGCAGGTATTCGCGCAGCTCCTGAACCGCAGCCGTGTGGGGCGCACCATGGGACCGCAGATCACGCAGCCAGTCATCATTGCTTCGTTTACGCTCAACTACGACGCTTCCCTCTTGTGTCACGCTTGCCTCCTAATGGAGAATATTATAACATATCAGGCGAGCACGGAGAAATAGGCAAGATTACAATTGACAATTAACAATGGGAATTGCCAATTGGGAGGGAGCTATGAGAATTGCGATCAGCTTATTCCTTTTGGCCAGCCTGATCCTCCTAGCTGGCTGTTTGCCGGCATCAGGCGCCGGGAGAGTCACCGTTCAACTGACAGCCGACATTCGAGGACGAGATCGACTGTCAGGGCTGGAAATTGAAATGGAGACAGCCGGCATTCACTCTGCTGGCCATCCTATCGCTGCTAGCTGGGTCAACTGGCCAGCACCGTCACGCCAAGTCGATCTGCTGACTATCCGGCCAGATGAGACGCTCGTTCTGGGAGCCGCCGATGTGCCAGCCGGCCGGTACGACCGCGTCCGGATCGTGGTGGAGGCCGGCTATGCGGAGCGAACCGACGGAGCACAAGTGCCACTGGTACTCAACGTCGAACCCATCGCCCTCCCCTTTGAACTGAAGAATGACGAGCACATTGAGATCACTATGGAACTTATCGCGCTGGCTCAAGCAGATGGCGGCTATCATCTTTTCACCAAATCGGCCGCAATCAGTAAGCAGTGAACAGTGACCAGTAAACAGTACTTACGCGGTGTGAGCGGGATCAGGTGACCGGCACTTCGGAACTGTGTCTGGAGCACTGTTATGGCCGTAAACCCGGTGTCGCTGGTCTTCCGACGGCGTTGAGGAAGTGCCGGTCACCTTTAACCACTGACCACTGTTTACTGTTCACTGGCCAAGAGCAATCTGTCCGGCGTGTCGCTACAGATGCCATCCACGCCCAGCCGGCGCAGGGCAGCAATCTGCGCTGGCCGCTCTTCATGCCAACTTATGATACCCAGGCCGGCGGCACGCACTCGTTCGATCCAGGCATCAGTCAGCAACTGATGGGGCTCGGGCGATTGGTTTTCCCAGGCTGGATGGATGTACTGAGCGCCGGCTGCCTTGGCAAGAGCGACTGGATCGATATGAACGGACCCGAAGAGCACCGCTGTCGCGATCTCTGGAGCTAAAGCCTTCACATCCGCCAGCCAGTCTGGCCGGAACGAGGTGATAATTGTTTGATGTTGTGTTCCATGCCGCCGAATCAACTCGACTGCCTCAGAGGTGATGCGGCCGGTCTTCAACTCCAGGTATATTCCCAGGTCATGCTCCAGACATGCAAGAATTGCTTCTTCCAGTGTGAGGATTTGTTCACCTTGGCCGGCGTCCAGTTTCTTCAAGGCAGCCAAAGAATGATCTTGAACTAATCCCGTACCATTCGTAGTCCTGGCAAGGTCAGCGTCGTGAACGATTACCGGGACTCCGTCGGCGCTGACCAGTACGTCTAGTTCCACCATGTCTGCTCCCAGCTCGGCTGCCTTGGCAATGGCCGCCAGTGTGTTCTCGGGAGCATACGCCGATGCCCCCCGGTGTGCTATGCGCAATAGCCGGCGCTCCGACGGTTGGATAGTCCGTTCCAATTCGTCCACCCACCACGCAACTCGGCCTGGAATCCATTCGAACAGAGCTGGCCACGGGACCAGCAACTCCTGTGGTAACACAAATACCTTATTGAATTCGTAGCTGGGTTCAAAGGCATGTCGTTCCAGGTAGGTGTGAACCAGTCGATCGGCCAGGGGCGTTTTGGAGGTGATGATGCCTTCAAACAGTGGCGTGACGTGTACTCCACCGAGGCCGGCCAGTCGCCCACAGGATGGCCGCGTACGTTGAGAACGCTCCTCTAGCCAACTGGTGACAGGAGCAAAGGCGTGTTTGCCGGGTTCCGAGAAGATCATCAAGCGTTGGTCAGCGAGCCGCAGCACGCCGTCCACCGCCATGTCGTGATAGGCGCCATGCCAGCTTGCCTCGGCGCGAACAACCTGTTCGTCGTGATCCAGGAAGACCCAGACGTGTTCCAATTCATACAGATGGCCGATGTCCCAGTCCCACCAAAGGGCGTACTCAATGGCCAGGGACGCTGGCGGCTGACTGGTTGGGTGCAGGTTAATTCGACGGGGAAAGGAAGGGGAGTCGGTGTCCGTGCGGAAAATGGTGTAGCCGGCCACCAGAGGCAGGAAGGGTTCCTGCTCGTCAAACTGGATGAGCGGTGCATAACGCGCCGCTAGAGCACGTTCGGCTGCATCCTGGGGGAATGCGAGCAGAGTTGCCAGACTGGTGCCGGCCGGCCGGTGGGTCTTTGTAGTATCCATATCTAACGCATCACGGTCTGCCTGGTCCGCCCGGACCGCCAGGGTGGCCGCCATCCGGCGTGGAGGTCGGGTGGGGCATCATTGGGCCGTGGTGGGTCGGTGATGGGGCCGGCGGGTCAGTGGGTGGCGCCTGGGTCGGTGCCGTCGGCTGGGGGGGCACAGCCGTTGACGTGGGATGCCCCATGTCGGGCCCCCTCGACCCATGTGTCGGCTCGGGTGATGCCGTCGGCTGGCCCATCCCAGGCCCAGGTCCCATGGGGCCGTGCGTCGGCTCAGGCGTCGCCGTTGGCTGGCCCATCGTCGGTTCCTCTGGTTCGGGCGTCGGTTGAGGCGATGCCGTTTCCTGGCCCATCATGGGACCGCCATGGGCTGGCCGGTAAGCTGCTGTTTCCAACAGGGGCGCCAACTCGCCGGCCTCTCCTGGGAAATCAGCCAGCACGGTTTCGATGTCGCTGCCCTCATCCAGGCTGACCAGAGCCTCGGCCAGTCGACGCTCAAAGTCCTGGCTCATGCCGGCACTCCCTCGCTTCGGGTATGCTCCGGGTTGGTCAGAATGCGGCGCAAGCCATTAAGCGCGCGGTGTTGCAACTGACAGATGGCGTTCTCCTGCTTTCCCATGATCTCAGTGACTTCCCGTGCAGTCAGGCCTTCCCCAAAACGCAACACGATGACCTGCCGTTGATCTTCCGTCAATTCTTCCAATGCTTCCCGTAACCCATCCTGGGCGAGCTTCCTCTCGGCGATAGCCGCCGGCCCCTCGCGCTGTGTGGGGAGTTCCTCGGACAACGTAACCTCTTCACGCTGCTGGCGAAAATGATCCACCAACAGATTGTGGGCGATGCGGTACAGCCAGCCCGACAGGGACGTGTCAGCGAATCGCGAAGTGTCTGCTGCCTCAACCATTCGCACAAATACCTCAGCCGTCAGATCCTCGGCCATCTCCCGATTGCCCAGATGGTGATACAAGTAGACGTAGATCTTCTGGGCATACTGATCGTAGATAGCACTCAGAGCAGCAGAATCACCCTGCCGGGCTTGTGCGATCAGATGCTGATGGTTGTCACTCAAACCGGTGTACTCTCCTCGCCACGATAACTTTTCATCTCTGATGACGCGAAACCGGACAAAACCTTATGGATGTGATGAAAATCCTTTTGACACGGTTTGATATTCTAGGCTATAATCGTCTACGCTTATCATGAGGGCTACTACGACGGACTCCATACGAGAGAAAGACCTCCACCCATGACCACACTCCATCAGATCATCGGTTACTTGCTGCTGTTCGGAGCCGGCGCCGGCCTGCTGTGGAGCGGGTTTCAGAACGCACGGCGCAACGCCTACGGCGACACGGATCAGAACCTATCGGACGCTTTCCTGGCTGGCCTCTACGTGGAACTCCTGCTCGGCCTGCTGCTCTTCATGCTGAACCCACGCAGTGTGATTGCGGTCCCAGCTCACCCGATCCTGTCGGTCATGGCGCTGGCCGTGGTCCAGTTGGGCCGAAAACCGCGCGGCAGGTCCGACCGGGACCAACAACTCTTCAAGGCCGGCATATATCTGTTTGCGGGAGTACTCATTCTGGTGGGAATCGTGGTGAACTAGATGTTGGGTATTGGATACTGGATATTAGATATTGGAGATTGGACAGGATAGGCCGAGTCCAATACCCAATACCCAATATCCAATACCCAATACCCAATCTCTACCGCACGTAGATCTTCTCCGCAATGTCCCGATCCACGGCAAACTGGCTGTACTCAACCTGGAAGACATAGGCTGGCGAACGGCGCAGCAGCTTGATGGGATTCCCCGGCAGGATGCCCATGGCCATGAGTTTACGGAATGCGCGCTGGTCGTGGGATTGGATGCGGGCAACGTAACCCCCTTCACCTGGCATCAGTTCGGAGAGGGGCCGGCACTGGTCCAGGCGCTCTGCTTCTGCCCGTCCCTGCTCGGACAATGCGACGTTGTGCCCATCCCGTTGAGCCAGCTCTTTGTGCTCTCGCTCCTGCGATGTGGGATGATCAGCCGGCCATGTTTCAGCCA
Organism: Anaerolineae bacterium; assembly: GCA_046756905.1. GTDB lineage: Bacteria > Chloroflexota > Anaerolineae > Epilineales > JAANWY01 > JBHHTZ01. The sequence continues at coordinate 8,920 of JBHHXF010000079.1, forward strand.
CTACCCCATACGTCGTCGCGGGTCGCACGACCCCGCGCCACTGGTTTCTCCAACTCCGAATTAAACGCACCAGCGTCGCCTCCCGAGGGTTGTCGAAGCCGCAGCCCGGGCACCGAACGTGGCCGCAGTTGCCTCGCAGGGGACAGCCGGGGCAATTGACGCCGCCCTCGCTGAAGTCGAATTCGCGACCGCAGAATCCACACTTCACGGGAGTGTCTCCAGGCTCGCCAGCGCGACGTTCATCAGGGCGCCTATGAGAAATGCGAAGGGGAAGATAAAGGCCACCATGCTGAGCGCCATCTTTGGGCCGCGTTCCTTCCACATGACAGCAAATTGGGCGATGCACGGTACGAACAAGGTGAGAGTCACGGCTGCCACGGCCAGTTGAGTGCCGCTCAGACTCGCGTGGATGTCATACAGGCCGGCAGCGCCGTAGTCTCGCCGGAAGAAGCCGAATAGGAATACCGTCGCAGCTTCGTCGGGTAGCCCCAGAAGGTGCACGACCGGCTGCAACCCCCGCACCACCAGATCGAACAGACCCGTTACCTGGCCGATCCAGATCAGGACACTGGCCAGGATGAAGAAGGGGATCACTTCCCGGAAATACCACTCCATGCGGGTGTAGGTCTTCACCAACACGTTGGACCACTTAGGCCAGCGCAGAGGCGGGATTTCCATGTAGAAGCTGGGGCGCTCACCCGGCATCAACTGGGCTGCCAGGAAGCCCACCAGCAGAAAGATGCCGGCTACGGCTCCCAACCAAAGGCCCAAAGCGGTGGGGTGGTCGGCCAGGATTGCCAGAATCACACCCAGTTGCGCCGAACATGGAATCGCCAAAGCCAGCAACATCGTTGCGATCACCCGTTCGCGCTTGGTTTCCAGTGTGCGGGTCACGACGGTCGCCATGGTGTCACAACCAAAGCCCAGCACCATCGGGATAACGGCGCGCCCATTCAACCCAATCCGCTTGAATACCCCGTCGATGAGCATGGCCAGCCGGGGCAGGTAGCCGCTGTCTTCGATGATTGAGAAGGCGATGAAGAAGGTGCCGACAATGGGCAGAATCAAAGCCACGGCATACCGAATGCCCAGTGTGATGATGCCGTAGGGTCCGCCGAACAGGGCTTGGAGCGTGGGCCAGGGGATCAGGCCGGCGATCACCTGATCTACCCACGGGTTGATGGCGCCCTCGAAGACAGTACCTTCCAGAAAATCGACCAGGGTCTGAGCGCCGAATACGCCGACGAACTCGTACAGGATAAACAGGACCACCAGCAGAATTGGGACGCCGGTCCAGGGGTCCATCATCGCCTGGCTCAGCCGCTCCCCCCAGTCGTCCTTTTGCTTCGTGGGCAACGTGATGACACCATCGACGATCTGATGGGCAGCGGCTTGCCGGCGCACATTGATGAGGTAGGCAAGTAGGGGCGAGGCAGGTCGG
>JBHHXF010000080.1:0-10344 GCA_046756905.1 Anaerolineae bacterium
TCCAATCTCCAATCAGCCATCAGCCTGCTGATTCTCGCCGGCGCCGGCGTTGCGCTCCTGCTGGCCTGGCCGGCCACTCAGGCGAACGCATCCTCCCCGTGGTCAGCTCTGGGGGCGCTGAGCCTTTTCCTGACGCCGCTGGGGCTGTGCCTGGGGATCGTTGGGCTTAGCACGCTGGTGGCGCGGGACCTGAATCGGCGCACGGCGCTCCTGGCGATGCTGCTGGGCACGGCCGGCCTGGCGACGGTACTGATGCCGGCCATCTCCAGCAACGTGTCGTACCTGTACACCATCCGCCGGCAACTGCCCGTGGTCGTGCCGGCTCTGTTGCTGCTAACCGCATACGTGGCGCTCCGGTGGGCCGGCCTGTCCGAGGGCGGCACGCGATCCAGCCACCCGTCAGTTGGTCTGCGACGGGGGGTCGTGATGCTTGTGCTTGCGTTCGTCATCTTCAACTTCCTAGACGCCGGCCGGCCCCTAGTCCGCGAGCAGGAACTGGCCGGCTCCTCCGCCTTCATCGCTGGCCTGGCAGAGAGGTTCGAGCCGCGCGACATCGTGCTGTTCGAAAGCGTGGATCGGGGCGCCCACGTCGGGCGGTTCGCAGCACCGCTTTGGGCGGAGCACGACGTGGCCGCCATGCTCCTCAGTTCGAGCTATCCCGCGCAGGGCCGGCTGGCGGCGGTGGTTCGGCGGTGGCAGGAGCAAGGCCGGCGTGTCTTCTTCGTCAGCCAGTCCCAGCCGCCGCTATTCACACTGCTGGACTTCAAGTGGCAGTTGGTTGACCAACGAGTCTGGGCCGGCTCCACCATCGCCGCAAAAATGACCTTCCCGCCCAAAACCTGGGTGGTCGAAGTCCCGTTCTACATCTACGAAATCCGGGCCAGGACGAACTGGCAGCAACGCCCTGTTCCCCCCCAGATGAGTTCCCCTGATTTCCCCCAAGTTCCCCCGAGTTCCGCTGACTTCCCCTGACTCCCCCCGCTTTTGACCAATCGGCAACAACGGAGTATACTACAGCGTCAGACTTGCATCAGACAGTCACGGCAATCCGCCCTGCAAGGAGTTTGAGGATCATGAAACGAGCCCCAGCGATTGTTACCAGCCTGGTCGCAATCCTGTTTATAGTCGCCGGCCCTTTTGCCCTCACGCTGCAACCCGCCCGTGCCGACGTCGGCATCCAGGGTCAGTGGATCACGCTGGCCAACGGTGATGACATTCGCGGCCTGGCCATGGCCGGCAATGTGGTGTGGGCCGGCACGCACAACGGCGGCGTGGTGAGTTGGGACCCCTTCGATAAAAGCTATACGCAGTATCTGGCCCCGCAGACCGGACTGGCCGGCAACGACGTCCGTGCCGTCGCGTCCGATGGTCTCTACACGCTATGGTTTGCCACCAACAACGGCGTAAGCCAGTTTGAGCCTGGCGACGGGAGATGGACCACTTTCATGACAGCTAATGGGCTGGCGTCGAATAACGCCACAGCCGTAGCGTATGGTCCTGACGGTAGCCTGTGGGTCGGCACGTCGCAAAGCTGGAACGGAAACGAGTGGAGTGGCGGCGGACTCAGCATCCGACAGGGCAGCGACTGGGTGACCTACACGGTTGACAACAGCGACCTGCCATCGAATAACATTACCGACATCGCATTCGCCGGCAGCGATGTGTGGATCGGGACCAGGCCCTACAAAGTGTTCGTCGAGGCTACGGGCACGGCGGCGGCCCATTGGAGGGATGAGGGCGGTGGTGTGGCACTTCTCTCAGGCGGCCAGTGGAGGACGTTCAACCGGGATGACTCCGACCTCTCCGACAATCGTATCAACGCCGTAGCGACAGCACCCGACGATCGCGTCTGGTTCGCCACGCCGTCGGGTCTTGTCGTCTACAACCAGGCGGAAGATGTGTGGTACACCTATCGCACCGGCGACGGGCTCGATGCCAACGCCACCCGCGATGTCACGGTGGACTCAAGCGGCCGCGTGTGGGCGCTCTCGTACAACTCGGAAACGACCCCTGTCGGCGCGCTCAACCTGTTGGAAGGCGATACATGGTCCATGTACAGCGATGAGGACGGCCTGTCGTCGAGGGTGCTGTGGGCCGTTCTCGCCGATAACCAGGGGCGCATCTGGGTCGGCACCGGGCCGTGGTGCAAAGTCACCAGCGGATGTGAGGGCGGGGGGCTAACGCAGTACCAACCCTCTGCCAACTCCTGGCAGGCCTACCGCATGTCCGATTCCCATCTGGTCAGCAATCAGATTACGGCTGTGGCGGTGCAGGACGACGGCGCACTGTGGATCGGAACGCAGGGGAGCGGTGTCAGCCTGCGCGATGCGAACGGGGAGTGGCGCCACTTCACCGAGGAGAACTCTGACCTCGCCTCGAAACTGGTCCGCAGCCTGGCCATCGGTGCTGACGGCAGCGTCTGGATCGGCACGCAGCAATATGTGAAAGATGGCGCCTGGGCCGGCGGCGGCCTGAACCGGTATCAGGACGGCGAGTGGACTATCTTCGACAAAGACAACTCCCCCCTGCCCACGAACGAGGTCAAAACGATTGAGATCGACGCCGATGGTCTGGTGTGGCTAGGAACAGGAGATTTGTACGATGGTTCGGGAGGCGGCCTGGCCGCCTACGATCCCGTCACCAAAACCTGGCGCACCTACACGGTGGATGATGGCCTGCCATCGAACCTGGTGGCAGACATCGCGTTCGATCCAGATGCCGGCGCCGTCTGGGCCGCCACGGCCCCGTACAACGTGGGCGGGGCCACCGGCGGCGGATTGGCCGTCTTTGAAAATGCCACGTGGAGCAGTTTCACAGCGGCGAATTCGGAAATCCCGACATGGAGTGGCGACGATGTGACAGGCGACTTCCGGGCAGTCGTTGTGGACGAAGACGGCAATCCCTGGGCCGGTACGTGGGACAGTGTGGGACACCCGTCGCAGACCAAGCCGTATTTCGACGCGATCGTTACCCACCGCGAGAACGGCCAATGGACCGAGACCACCTTCCCTCAGCAGGGCTTCATCTCGTCCATGATCCTGGCACCCGACGCAACGCTCTGGGCCGGCATCGGACAGGACGGTATGGGCGATCAGACAACGCGGGGTGGTCTCCGAGCACGCATTGATGGCACGTGGACGGCAGCCACTACCGCGACGAGTCCACTGGCCGGCAACGACATCACATCTCTGGCGTTGAGATCGAACGGCGACCTGTGGATCGGCACGGTAGACGCCGGCCTGAGCCGGCTGCGGAACGCTCAGCCCGGTCCAACTCCGACGAACACGGCACCACCGACCGACACCCCGGCTCCAACCGACACACCGGGGACACCAGGGCCAGCACCGAGCATCACGAATACGCCCGTCCCGGTCACGCCGACACCTGGGGGTGCGACGCCGCCGGCCGAGGTGCCAGAGGCGGCAACGATCATCCTGCTGGGCAGCGGCCTGGCCGGCCTTGGGGGTTATGCAGCCTATCGCTGGCGAGCGCGTAATGGAGGGGGCAAGAGCTAGCCAGCGAGTGTCTACTTTGACAATGTCACATTAACATAACGGCAACTCCTTGATCGCCGAAGGTCTCCTGACCGAGGCGAAATGGGCTCGGTCGGGAGACCTTCGCCCAACGTAGGGCGGTAATGTGACATTGTCGAGCTACTTAGCCACCCTTGCGAAGGTTTCAGATAGCCTTACCAGGAGAGCAATTCTCAGCTTCTAAGCACACTGCCGGTTCAGAATCACCTCGTGAACCTTCGCAAGGGTTCGCTTTAGGGAGGCTCAATGAGAACGCAAATTGTGCTACTGGGGGCACTGTGCGTGCTGATCCTGGCCGCCGCCGGCAAGCCGGCCTCAGGGCTCACCCAAGCTACGGTAACACCCTCCCCGTCGGTCACAGCTCTGCCCAGCCCGCCCCCTCCGCCGACAGCGCCGGCTGCCCCTGATGTCAGCGGTACGTGGGATGTCACTCGCAGTTGGTTTCGCCGCTGCTCCAGGTGCGGTGAGCCGGTGATTCGGGGCACAACGTGGCAAATCACCCAGAACGGGCATGAGTTGCGCGTGGATAGGGGCTTGCGGGGAAGCATTGAGGGGTACAACATTCAGTTGGAGGGTCTCGAGACGGATGGGTTCGACCGGTTCGACTTCTACTACAGCCGGCTGTACCTGAGCCCCGACGGTCTGAGGATCACGGGCGAGTTCGTCGGCTCGGAGACGGTCCAGAATCCGTGCGCGCCTTCGCCCCCCATTGTAACATGCTTCGCCAGCGCGGGCTACCTGCACGCCATCCGCCGCTCGCCGCACGCGACGCTGCCCCCTCCCCCGCCGCCAGGCCCACCCGTCACCGAGACCACAACGCCGACGGAGACGCCGACGCCCATCTCTTCGACGCCTACCGGAACCCCATCTCCAACCCAGCCGGCGCACGGCGCAGCCGCCATCTCCTCCCGCTACCTGCCGTTCATCACAAGACCGATACCGCCTGGCTTCGCTCCAACGCCGTAATACACGACGGCGCAAATCTGTCCATAGTTTTTTCGAGGGACCTGGCGATCCCTGGGAAGAATCCGCTAGCTAGGAAGAGGGGAAACCTTGCTCGGCCTGGATTGTCAAATCCAGGCCAAGGGCCACGGCATCCACACGATTTCGCTGGGTCAGCCGCCGGATCTGGCGATCCGGCGGGAGCGGCTGAGTAGTAACCCGCCAGCCAGTAAGAGGGGAAACCGGCCTACCAGGCGGGGATCGTCAGATCCCCTTCGAGCAGATAACTGACGAAGGGTTTCGACCGAGAAGGACCACTATTGCAGACTGGAGATCAGAGGTTGTTCAGCAGTCAAGCTACGCAATACGCAATACGAAGTACTCAACCCTATCGAAGCGTCAGTGATCGTTCATAGGTCACACCGCGCAGCGCCGCGCGCACCTGTCCGGCGGTTTTCCAGACTGAACCCACGAGCCGTTCACGCCGGCTGGCCGGCCGTGTCCGCCGCGTCGCAAGATACCGCTCCGTCTGTTCGCGCCCGCTCGCAATCAGCTCGGTTGACTGGCTGAAATCGCGAACAGACAGCTCCAGGTGACCGGGCGGACACAGTTCGATGTAGTGCAATGTGACACCCTGTGCGTTGGCGACAGACTGGCAATCCAGCGCCATTTGTTGCTGCAGCAAGGCGGACATGGCCCGACCAGCTACATCACTCAGAGAGTGGCCGAGGGGCAGATGGTGAGTCGCCGCCGGCAGATGCAGCGCGTAGATGGTGGTGGCTCCCTTGTCCACCGCAACGCGCAGTGGCAGGTCAGACACAGCTCCGCCATCGACGTAGCAGTCGCCATCCACGCACCACGGCGGGTGGAGCGGCGGCAGCGCGGTGCTCGCCATAACCGCATCGACAAGGCCGTCGGCGGGGTTCTCTCCAAACACGTGCATCTGGCTTGTTCCCAGGTGGGTAGCGACAATGTAGAGCCTGGCAGCTTTCAAATCGGCAAACGTCTCGACGCCCGGTGGCATGCGCCGGCGAAGAAACTGGTAGAGGTTATCATTGGGGAACAGACTGGTCCGTTGTTTCAGCAACCGCCAGACGACCGCCATCCGGCTGCCCGGATAGATGTCGTCGCCGGTCACCTGGCTCCACAGGCGCTCTAAGTCCTGCGCGGTTGCCGGCGTGGGGTCGTGAGCCAGGTACGCGGCGTTAATGGCCCCGACCGATGTCCCGACCAGGATGTCAGGCACGAGGCCCCGGGAGAGCAGCGCCTGGGCTGCTCCGACCTGCAAGGCACCACGATTGCCCCCACCGCTGAAGACAAATGCGATCATCGTTGATCATCTCCCTCCATCGCCAGTTTGCGCGCGAAAATCAGATAGCCGGTATGGGGCGTCAGTCGATCCTCGGGCCGAAACCGTGCCGGCACCGTCTTGTATGTGCGCAAGAGAAGTTCACTGACCTCGATGTCGGCCCACGGGCCTGATTTGAAGCCAGCTAACAGGTCGATCACCTGATTTGCCGTCGGTACGATGGCTCCAAAGAATCCCCCGTCATGCAGAGCTGCCGCCACCTGCGGCAGGTGGTCCCAGGGCGCCCGCACGTCCAGGAAAACGGCGTCCACGTCTTCTTCGTCGAAGCCGTGCCCTATGTCCCGCAACCTCAAATCCACAACGTCTTGCAGGCCGGCCAGCGCCAGATTCTTGGCGGCCAGCCGAAGCATGTCATCCCGCATGTCGTACGAATAGAGTCGTCCACCGGGAGACACGTACCGGGCCAGTGCGATGGCCAACGCCCCGCTGCCGGTGCCGGCCTCGATCACACGCGTCCCTGGCACGATGTTCATCTTTACAAGAATATAGCCAATGTCCTTGGGATAAACAATCTGCGTCGCCCGGCGTACATTCATCGATAGATCATGGATCGACGGAGACAGCACCAGAAACGCATGGTCGTTATGAGAGCGTACCACCCGACCCGGAGGCCGGCCGATGATCTTGTCGTGCTCGACCGTACCTTTGTGGCAGTGAAATACCTCACCAGGGGACAGGTAAACGAAGAACCGTTTCTTATCCTCAGATACGAGTATGATCAGATCGTTCGCCTTCGCAACCGTCATGCACTTCCCCCTTCACGTAGTGGGGGAGATTATAGTGCATCCACTACCCACAAGCAACCGATCCAGCCTCAAGGTTTGAAGGTTGGAAAATTCGTACGAAGCCTGCAACCTTCAAGTCAGGGCCGGCAACCGATGCCACTCCGTTCGGATTTCTTGACAAAGATTGGGCAGATCACTAGAATTAGGCAAGAGAACCGAGCCCCCGTAGCTCAAGCGGACAGAGCATCGGCCTTCTAAGCCGACGGTTACAGGTTCGAGTCCTGTCGGGGGCGCCTTCTTGTGCACGGGAGCCAGGGAGCAGGGGGGGGCAAAGGTGAGTCTGCTGGCCTCTCAGTACCTTGCCTGCTACGCTACTGCCGTCTGGCTCCTGTGGGGCACATACACAACATGGGGGAGCGAGCCCTTCGATACGCTTCGCTACTCAGGACAAGCGCCGATTGAGTAGCGAAGCGTATCGAAATCAAGCGAGCGGCTCCCTGGACAACCCGCTTGGCCTCGATACGTCGCTTCGCTCCTACTCGGCCGGCGCTAGACGTGGCCTTTTGCGAGTACTCCCCCAACTTATACATGCGCCCGCTCCTGTAACCCCGCCGGCTCCTTCGCCTGTCTAGCACTCCTAGTGTGGCGCTTCGTACAGCGGGACAGCCAGTGTGACCTTTTCCCCATTCCGCCAAACAGTGACCCGAACGTAGGTTCCGATTTCTCGGTCGCTCACGATTCTGGAGAGGTCGTCCACACCTGTCAGGTCCGATCCATCGATGGCGAGCAAGACATCGCCGCCGGCAAGAATGCGGCGTCCCCGGGTCACTATCGCCAGGTCACCTGCTTTCAGTCCAGCCTCGTCGGCGCCGGAGCCGGCGTGTACCGTCTGAATCAACACCCCGTGGTTGATCGGCAATCGTAGGCGCGACGCCAGAAAATCGTCCAGAGGCACGCCCATGATGCCCAGATATGGTCGCGAGACGTAGCCGGCCCGCATGAGCGAAATGACGACATCCCGTACCGTGTTGCTCGGAATCGAGAACCCCACGCCCTGAGAACCGCGACTGGTGGAGAATATGGCGGTATTCAGTCCGATAACCTCACCGCTGGCGTTCAGGAGCGGCCCGCCAGAGTTGCCAGGATTGATGGCGGCGTCTGTCTGAATCACATCATGGATGCGTGGGATATACTCGTCCTCACTCTTGATGGTGCGGCCAAGCGCGCTGATGTGCCCGACCGTCAACGTCTGCTGCAAACCAAACGGGCTGCCGAGCGCCAGTGCCAACTGTCCAACCTGCACGCGAGCCGAGTCGCCGAACCGGACGACGGTTACACCGCCGGCTGGCGGCTCAATCTTCAGCAGAGCCAGATCCGTTGCCGGATCCACGCCGGCAATGTCAGCCCGCAGGTACTCACCCGTCGAAAGCAGCACGGCAACATCCGTGGCCCCTTCGACGACGTGATAGTTGGTCACGATATGCCCCTCGGCGCTCACGAAGAAGCCGGATCCTGTCTCACCCGGTTGGTTCGAGATATGTTCCAGATCGATCTTCCCAAACGCAACAGACTTGACCTTTACGACCGCCTTGTCCAGCTCGGCGTAGATGCGCGTCAGGTCCTGATCCGTGCTAGTGAGCACGCCGGCCGCCTGAGCGGACGACGGGCTGGTGAGCGAGTGCAGTGAGAAGCCAACGAAAAAACCGCCGGCAACCAGGCCGGCGGTGATGGCAATGGTAAGCACCAGCAGCAATGCCGTTTGACGCGTCCCCCGCCTCCGCTTTTCAGCTTCTAGGAGTTCAACACATTCACACCAGGTTTCCCGATCTACGATCCGCGTCGGTCCCATTGCAAACACCTTCCTACAATCCCAATACCTGATCCACCGTAGTATTCAGACGGCCGAGGCCAGTTCAATCTTACCGGGTGACTCCAGCCTGAAGCACGAAAATGCTGGATGGCTAGATGGCTTGTTGGTTTGCAGAGTGCCCAGCCATCCAGACATCTAGCCAACTAGCCAACTGTTTTCGGAACAGTTACCTTGCCGGCAGGCTGGGGGATAGGTGATTTGCGAAAGCGCGAGTGTCAGAATATAATACGAGCGGTCACGACGGGACGTGGAGTGAATGCATGACGCAGACCAACAACCAAAATCCACTGACTGAGCGTCAGATGGAAGTGCTGAAGTTGGTAGCTCAGGGGGTTACCAACAAAGAAATCGGACGGACGCTGAACATCAGCGAGAACACCGTCCGAAAGCATCTCCAGAACATCTTCGAGAAACTGGAAGTCAGTTCCCGCACGGAGGCGACCACCCTCGCCTACCAGCACGGATGGGTCTCGCTGCCGGCCCCCACAGGTGCTGCAGGCCCTGAAACGACCGAATTCCTTGTCGAAGAGACCCAGGCACCGGGCCTGCGCATAGATGCGCGCCTGCTGGCGGCGGCCGGCATCGTTGCCATCGCCCTCGTCGCCGTGGTGACGTGGGTGGCTGTTACACGCCAGGCACCGCCGGCGATCGGAGTCTCGGGCATCTCGCCGGAAGACCTGGACCGCTGGGCCGAAGCTCCGCCGCTGTCCACTGCTCGCACGGGGTTGGCAGCCATCGCGTACAAGGGGAGCCTCTATGCCATCGCCGGCGAGACACCCGACGGCCCCACCGGGCAGACCGAGCGCCTCGATCCCAGCGATGGGGAATGGCGCCGGTTGGCAGACAAGCCCACGCCGGTGCGCGACGTGGGCGCGGCCGTCGTCGGCGGCAAGGTGTACGTGCCCGGCGGCTGCCTCGGTGGCGGCTCACCAGCCGATGTCCTGGAAGTGTACCACCCGGAGACCGATACCTGGACGGCCAAAGCATCGATGCCCGAGAGCCTATGCGCCTATGCCATTGCAGCTCTGGAAGGCAACGTCTACGTCTTTGGCGGATGGGACGGCAAAGGTTATCGGAATCAGGTGTACGCTTACGATCCCGACGAGGATGCATGGTCCACCGCGACCCCCATGCCCACAGCGCGGGGATACGCTGGCGCAGCCGCTATCGAGGGCCAGATCTACGTGGTGGGCGGCTACGATGGCCGGCGGGACCTGGCCGTCGTCGAGGCGTATGCGCCCAGTGACGACCACGCGGGTGGCGAGCCATGGTCCAAACACCCTCCCCTGCCCGATGGCCGGGCCGGCGCCGGCGTGGTGACAGTGCAGAGCAAGCTATACATCATCGGCGGCGGCTGGGATGCCGGCCGGGAAACAGCCCTTCAGTACGATGTCCGATCCGACACCTGGGCCCCCTTCTCCAACCCCACCTCCGGGCTGTGGCGTAACATGGGCGTGGCCGTGCTCGACACTCGCTCGGAGACGAGGATCTACGCGGTGGGTGGCTGGGCCGGCGACTTCGTGGCCGGCAGCCGGGCCTACACAGCGCTCTACAATGTGAAGCTCCCCCTGCAGCAGCGCTAGGGACAGAGTCTCGATCCAACGTGGGGCGGGGTACCTGCCCCAGCCCAAGACCTTCAACACAAAACCTCGTCACCGTCCGATCACCATACGTCTCCCCTCCACGTCTCCACCTAACGGCTGCAAACTCCTTGCCCTCATCGATGCACCCATACCTCGGTAAGTGCTCGGTAAGGCCACAAATGCTATACTTGCAACCGCATCGAGTGGCTCAAAGATTCGTCAATTATGTTGTATCGTGCTGGGCGCGCAGAGCAGTGGTAGTGACTGCGATCGTGCAGTGAACCATCAACTGAAAGCGCCGAATTGCTCATAGGAGGAACCT
>JBHHXF010000081.1:0-10336 GCA_046756905.1 Anaerolineae bacterium
CTGCCCATCAAGCGCCAACTGGCCCACACCGACGCCCTCATCGACCAGATCGTCTACAAGCTCTACGGCCTCACCGACGAGGAGATCGAGATCATCGAGCGGCCGGCCTACGAGCAGGCGCTGAGCCAGGCCAAGGCCGTCGTCGTCAAAGACAAGAAGCTGCAAGAGGACCCGGACGCCGCCGCCGAAGTCATGGCCGAGAAGCTCTTGCCGGCGGCCCAACGCCTGCGGGAGCAGGTGGCCCTGCGCGCCGAACGGGAGCAGTTGGACCGGGACCTGGCCGGCTGGCATCTCTTCCCCGACGAGGTGGTCACCTTCCTGCTCACCGCCGAGTACAACCTGCGCACCCAGCCCGACTACCTGGACTTCTCCACCAGCGTGGTCTCCTACGCCAAGACGGTGGAGGCCATGCTCTACCACCGCCTGTTCGTGCGCTTCCGAACCGAATCGGGCGCGACGGACGCCGACTGCAAGAACAAGTTCCTGCGACAGTTCATGCGCGACGAGAAGAAGCTGACGCTGGGCAGCATGGGCATCATCCTGCCGAGCAGCAAGGAGGCCGCGCTGCGCGCTTTCGTCCAGCAGCTCTACCCGCGGGCCGGCGAGACCTTCTTCGGGGCCGGCGGCGTGGTGGAGCGGCTGCAGGACGAGCGCATCATCGCCCTGCGCAACCAGGCTGCCCACGACCAGACGCTGGGCCGGCAGGATGCGCGGGCGGCGCGGGGATGGGCGCTGGGGATTCTGCGGTATTTGTGAGACTGCATTCCAGGAGAATCGTGTGCCCTGAAACCAGATCGTTTTAGGGCATGACCGTGTCCAGACGACCATCCCGTAGGCGTAGACCGGGGCAGGGGACGAGCGATTGGAACGTAAGCCGGAAGTCGGCCCTGGTGAAGGGAGCGCCGGCGCCTATTCATGGGAAATGGCACTCGCCCGCAAGGTCAGGGCCATGGAACGTGTCGAGGCCTTGTGTGAAGCGCTGAACAGGGTGTGTGAAGGTGTCTACGGGCGGTGCGATCGCTGCGGTGCACAGATTAACCCAGACTTGAACTCACTCAGTACCAAATCCTGGCTTACGTCGCCTTAGCAATGCTGCTGGGTGCCACAATCGGGTTTGAGCGTGAGCTCGAGGGCAAGCCGGCTGGGTTGCACCCACATGCTCGTAGCTGGCGCAGCGGCGTTTCTCGTGGCCCTGAGTGCTATCGCCGTGAATCACTTCAACGGGGCCATGGGCAGCGAGCTCGTGCGGTCGGATCCCATCCGCATCATCGAAGCGGTTATCACTGGCGTGAGTTTTCTGGGTGCGGGGACAATCATTCGCAGTTCCACGAATCAGACGATTGTAACGAGGAGGCATCACCATTACGCCCGAAATGAAAACACACAAAGCGACGGAAGTAGAGATGACGACATCTCCGCATCTCAATTTGCTCAGAAACCACATCGACATTACCCGCGTGCCCTTTAGCGACCGCGGTGCGCGTCTATTAGTCTACCAGGCGCCCCACAAATGCCGGCTGCTGATCAAACTGGCTGAGCGCTTGACGGGGCTTCAACCTAACGACATGGAAGCATACCGGCGCCGACCTTCGTTTGTGCGCGACCTCTGCCTGGTGGACAAAGAGGGTGGGGCGCTCGACTTTGAGGTTGAAACCTATCCACATGTCCTATACTTCCGCACGCGCCTGGGTGACTTTGGGTTGGTCTTTCAGGACAGTAAAACGCTCGCTGTCGGTCTGCCACCCCGAGTGACTGCCGGCCTACGGTTCCACGTCTCACCCCAATTCTGGCAGGAGAGTGAACACGGTGGCGTGTTCAAGTCAGTTCGTAATCTGGCTTATGAAAGCAATGGAGAATCTGTTCGCAACCAGATCACGCCCGACCAGGGTGGCTACACCGTCGAGTTTGTCGTTCGGGCTGGCAACGACTGCGCTATTACGCTTGCTGTCGGCGCCGACACGAACCTCCACCACGATGTGTTGCCATATTCCAGCTCGTGCGCGGCTGCTGAATCACGCTGGCACGACTGGTTCAACCGCATTCCACCTGTGGCCGAGGATTACCGCCGTACCTACGCCTACGCCTGGTGGATTATGGCCAACAACCTCATCAGCCCGCGCGGCAACGTAGCGTACGAAGCGATGACGCCCTCGAAGATCGACTACGTGGGCCTGTGGCTGTGGGATAGCGCCATACATGCCCTGGCCTACCGCCATGTGGACCCCGAACTGGCACGCAACCAAGTCCGCGCCATGCTGGCCTGCCAGCTCCCTGACGGCATGCTGCCTGATGCCATATACGATGAAGGCGTAGTCTCCGAAATCGAGCACCCGTTCCGCGCCGAGGTCACCAAGCCACCTATTCTGGCCTGGGCCGCGCTCAAGCTACACGAGACTGACCCCGATTTGGACTTCCTGCAAGAGATTTATGTACCGTTGGTACGTTGGAATGCCTGGTGGTTCAGCATGAACGACGACGACGTAGACGGTCTGGCGCAATACAACCACCCCTACTCGTCAGGCCTGGATGACAACCCGTTGTGGGACTACGGGATGCCGGTCGAATCGCCCGATCTGAACACCTATCTCTGTGTTCAGATGGGATCGCTGGCGGTGATGGCCGAATCGCTGGGCATGGACGCCGAGGGCGCCATGTGGCGCCGTCGCGCTGCCGCCATCGTACGCCGGATGATCGAGGACATGTGGGACGAGGAGGCCGGCTTGTTCTGGGCGTTGCACGACGAGCAACCCATCCCCGTGGTCACCCCGTTTAATCTCTATCCGCTGTGGACCGGCCAGTTACCTGATGTCATCCGTGATCGGCTCATTGCCCATCTCACAGCCCCCGACGAGTTCTGGGGGGAGCGCGTCATTCCGTCGGTAGCGCGCAACGACCCGCACTTTGACCCAGAGACGATGTGGCGTGGACCAGTGTGGGTCAATATCAACTATTTCTTCATCGAAGCGCTGCGTCAGGTGGGCGAGCATGGACTGGCATGCACTCTGCAGGAGAAGACGCTGGAACTGATTATGCGCCAGCCTAGCATCTACGAATACTACGATGCAGAAACCGGTGACCCGCCAGCCACCGCCGCTGACATTTTCGGATGGACTGCCGCCGTCTTTATCGACCTGGCGATCCGAGCCAGTCGCGGGGAGGGCACCGAGCAACAAGGAGGGTCATCATGACAGATGTGGACCAGGGGCACCAGCGCTGGGCGGCGCTGCATGCTGATTTCTTCGCCGATCGGGCGCTGATCATCGCTGCGAACCGAGGACCCGTGACCTTCAATACCACCGAAGACGGAAGTCTGCAGTTCGAGCGTGGCTCAGGTGGGCTCGTGACGGCACTGAGTGGCCTGGTGAAATACATAGACGCCACCTGGATTGCCTGTGCCCGGACGGAAGCCGACGTGGCCTGGGGTGAGGGGCTTGTACCACTTCTAGAAAACGACAGTACCATCCGGGTACAGTTTCTTTCACCGGAGCCGGAGGCTTACGAGGGTTACTACAACGTCATCGCCAATCCGCTGTTGTGGTTTTTGCAGCATTCCATGTGGGACGTGCCCCGGGCACCGGTGATCGACCGTGCCACTTGGGAAGCCTGGGAAGACGGCTACGTGGCTGTCAATCGCCTGTTCGCGGATGCTATCATCGAGCGGGTTCGCGCGACGCCTCGTTCCACGCTGGTTATGTTGCAAGATTATCACCTATATCTGGTGGCGCGATTCGTGCGCACGAATATGCGCCCTCGTGAGCGGCCAACACTGTTGCACTTTGTGCACATTCCCTGGCCTGGTCCGGAGTATTGGCGCATCCTTCCGCCTGATATGAGACAGACCATCTTAGACGGGCTATGTGCCGTGGATGTCCTGGGCTTCCAGACTCGCGAGGATGGGCTAGACTTTATTCGTACCTGCCAGTCGCACCTGCCCCGCGCTTACGCTAAGTACAAGGAGCGTCGGGTGTGGTATCGGAATCACGCGACGTATGTGCGCGATTTTCCCATTTCCATCGACGTAGAGGCATTGAGACAACTGGCAGAATCAACGGAGGTGGCTGAGTATCGGTCCGAAATCGAGGACGTGGTGAGTGACTGCCGAGTGATCCTACGCATCGATCGCATTGAGCCGAGCAAGAACATCATACGCGGCTTCCAGGCCTTCGAGGAGATGTTGGCACTCTACCCCGAACACCGTGGAGAGGTGAAGTTCCTGGCCTTACTTGTGCCGTCGCGGATGGAGGTAGAGGAGTACCAGGACTACCTGGATGAACTCATGGCCGCTGCCGGCCGCGTCAACGCCAGGTATGGCGATGGTGAGTGGGAACCAGTGCGGGTGCTTGTGGGGGAAAACTATCCACGAGCTGTGGCAGCACTGCTAATGTACGACGTGTTGTTGGTCAACGCTATTGCCGATGGCATGAACCTGGTGGCTAAAGAAGGGCCGATCGTCAACCAACGCGACGGTGTGCTCATCCTCTCTGAAAGGGCCGGCGCTCGACAGCAACTGGAGCCTGGGGCAATCGTCATCTCACCGTGCGACGTGTACACCACGGCCCAGGCACTCCATCAGGCGCTTGTCATGGCGTCTGAGGAGCGGCGGGAGCGTGTTGAGTGGTTGCGCGGGTTGATCGAGCGCGAGGACATCACCGCCTGGTTATGCAGCCAACTGGAAACTGTCACCAAGTTGAGGTTATGAATGGGACAACCAACGAATGTAGTCTTACACTACAGCGCTCCACCTGTCGTGGGTGGCGTGGAAGCGGTCATTGAAGCCCACGTTCGGGTCTTTGTCGAGACCGGATACCCTGTCACTGTAATTGCAGGCCGCGGAGATCAGGCGGCGCTCCCGTCCGGTGCCAACTTTCTCCGGATTCCGAAGGTAGATTCACAGCACCCTGGCGTTGCGCAAGCCGGCTCGGCGCTGGAACAAGGTGACGTGCCGCCAAACTTTGAGGACTTGGTAGCGCAGTTGGCGGACAAGCTGACTCCTGTTCTGAGTGCATTTGATAATCTGATCATCCACAACATCTTCACCAAGCACTTCAACCTGCCGCTGACAGCAGCACTGCACCAGTTACTCGACGCCGGCACGATTCAACGATGCATTGCCTGGTGTCACGACTTCACCTGGACCAGCCCAAGTTCTCGTTCAAAGGTGCACCCAGGCTACCCGTGGGAACTGTTGCGGACGCACCGCTCCGACGTGACGTACGTGGTTGTGTCACACAGCCGGCAGCGTGCGCTGGCGGAGCTGTTCGGCTGCTCGCCGGAGGAGATTCGCGTGGTCTTCAATGGCGTGGACCCGGATGTGCTGCTCGGCCTGTCGCCGGCCGGCAGCGACCTGGTGGCCAGGTTGGGGCTCTTGGAAAGCGATCTGGTGTTGCTGATGCCGGTGCGTGTGACTCAGGCCAAGAACATCGAGTATGCACTGCGCGTGGTCGCCGCGCTGAAAGCACGCGGCTGCCGCCTGAAACTGGTCCTGACCGGACCGCCCGATCCACATGATGCGCACAGTATGGCCTACTTCGAGTCGCTGCGGGATCTGCGCTGGCAGTTGGGCGTGGAAGACGAGATATGCTTCGTCTATGAATCTGGGCCGGATCCAGATGAGCCGTTCATCATTGACCCACCGGTGATCGCCGATCTGTTCCGCGTGTGTGACGTGATGTTCATGCCCAGCCACCGAGAGGGCTTCGGGATGCCGGTGCTGGAGGCCGGCCTGGTTGGCATGCCGGTTGTATGCACGGGCAGCCCAGCGGCTCGGGAAATCGGCGCCGAGGACGTGATCCTGTTCGACGCCGGCGAAGATCCGGCGCATGTGGCCGGGCAGATTCTGAGCTGGGCCGACCAGAGTCCGGTGCACCGCCTGCGCCGCCGGGTGCGGCAACACTATACCTGGAGCGAGATCTTCCATCGGGATATCAAGCCGCTGCTGGAAGGCGAGGAGGAGGCGTAGTGTTATGCACCTCTGAACGGGCAAACGAACGCCTGGCCCAGGCCGAGCGTCTGTGGCTGTTCCTGGACTACGACGGTACATTGGCCGACTTTGCGCCCACGCCGGAGCACGTCGATCCCGACCCGGAGCTTGTAGACCTGCTCACCAGGCTGGCGCAGCACCCTAACATCCGTATCGCTGTGGTCAGTGGTCGGCGACTGAGTCAGGTTCAGGCGTTACTGCCGGTACCGGGGATTCTGTTGGCCGGCACCTATGGCATCGAGCTGCAGATGCCAGAGGGAGAGCGGATCAACCGGGTAGCGTACGATACCATTCGCCCGGCGCTGGATACCCTGAAGCCACAATGGGAGCACCTGATCGCCGGTCGTGAGGACTTCTTCCTAGAGGATAAAGGTTGGGCGTTGGCGCTCCACGCACGTTTTGCAGAGGATGACGAGGCGGAACAGGTGTTGGCCACTGCGCGTCGGCTGGCGGTGGAGATGGCGTCTTTGGAACTGTTCCGCCTGCTGGGAGGACACAAGTTTCTGGAAGTCGGCCCCAGGCTGGCCCACAAGGGACAGGCAGTAGACTACCTGCTGGACCGGTACCCCTGGCCAGGGGCGCTACCCGTCTACCTGGGCGATGACGACAAGGACGAGGAAGCGTTTGGCGTTGTCAAAGCGCGCGGAGGCGTCACCATCGTGGTAGCTCAGGAACCCCGTAGCACCCAGGCCGACTGCCGGCTGGAATCGCCGCATGACGCACGTCGTTGGATGCAGAGGCTTGATTGCGTGCCCCGAGAGTCCCTGGCGAACTACAGGTTTGACAGCCAGGTAGTGGTAAAAAAGTAAGTGATGGAGTATCGTAGAGATCCAGCGAGAGCCCCAAAATGAAAATCCCGTTCGTCATCGACAACATCCACGTCACCCTGGCCGGCGTGCTCAACCACCTGCTGGGCCAGCGCCCCGGCCAGCAACTGGACATCGCCACCGCCTACTTCAGCATCCGCGGCTACCAGCAACTGCGCCAGACCCTGCCGGCGGTGGCCGGCATGCGCCTGCTCCTGGGCGACAGCCCCGCCGAGGGCGTGGACATCGGCCTGCGCCCCGACTCCGCTGCCTACCTGCGCGGGGAACTCAACGCCGAGCCGCTGAGCGAGGAAACGCAGCGCCTGGTGGAAGAGCTGGTGCGCTTCCTGCGCCGCCACGATGTGCAGGTGCGGCTCTACCTGGGCCACGAACCTGGAGAAGCGGGCCGGCGCAAGTTCCTGCATGCCAAGTGCTACCTGGTCTACGGCGGCAAGGGTGAACAACTGGCCCTGGCCGGCCTGCTCAATCCCCTGGTCGGCATCGTCGGCAGCAGCAACTTCACTGCGCCGGGCCTCACCACCAACCGCGAGCTCAATCTGGTCCACAAGACCCTGCTGGAGCCGGATGAGGTGGACGACCCCGTGGCCGGCGCCATCATCGCGCACCACGCCGATCAGCAGGCCAATCCCAACATCGCCCCGGAGAACAAGCGGCTGCTCAAGAGCGAGGTGGGTGTGCGGGCCATCGACGACCTGGTGCGCTGGTACGACGAGCAGTGGCAACTGGCCGTCGATTTCAAAGAAGACCTCATCGAACTGCTGGAGAACTCCAAGTTCGGCGGCCGCGAGTACACGCCCTACGAAATCTACATGAAGGCGCTCTTCGAGTACTTCCGCGACGACCTGGACGCGGACTTCAATCAGGTCGCCGTGCGCTCCGCCGTGGAGTTGTCCGAGTTCCAGGAAGACGCGGTCAAAAAGGCGCGGCGCATCCTGGCTCGCTACGACGGTATCATCGTCGCCGATTCCGTGGGCCTGGGCAAGACTTGGATCGGCAAGAAGCTGCTGGAGGATTACGCCTATCACATGCGCCAGAAGGCGTTGGTCATCTGTCCCGCCTCGCTGCGCAGCATGTGGGCGGAAGAACTGCGCTCGGCCACCATCGCCGCCACGGTCCTCTCCCAGGAGCAACTTGGCCAGGAAGGGTTCGAAATCCGCCCCTTCGCCGACGTGGACGTGATCCTCATCGACGAGGCCCACAACTTCCGCAACCGGCTGGCCAACCGCTACCGCACCCTGGAGACCCTCATCGCCGCCAATGGCCGGCGCGGCCGGGACGGCAGCCGCAAGAAGCTGATCCTGCTCACGGCCACGCCCATCAACAACAACATCTTCGACCTCTACAACCAGATCAACCTCTTCGCCGGCAATGACCGCACCTACTTCGCCGCGGCCGGCATCGGCGATCTGTACCGCTACTTCCTGGCCGCGCGCCGCGATTCCATCGAGCAGGGCAGTATTCGCATTTTCAACCTGCTGGAAGAGGTGGTCATCCGTCGTACGCGGCAGTTCATCCGCCGCGCCTACCCCGAAGCCACCATCGGCGGCCGGCGCATCACCTGGCCCGAACGCCGGCTGCGCACCGTGCGCTACGACCTGGAGTCCACCTACGAAGGCATCTACCAGCAGATCGTCCGCCGCATCGAGGCCCTGCACCTGCCCCACTACAATCTGGAGTCCTACCGACTGGACCAGGAAAACCTGGACGAATTTGAGCTGGGCCGGCAGCAGGCCCTGGTGGGCATCTTCAAGAGCCGCTTCCTGAAACGTCTGGAATCCAGCATCGACGCCTTCCGCATCTCCATCCGCCGCGCGCTGGAGTTCGCCAAGACCTTCGACGAGTACGTTCAGGACGGCATCGTGCTCGACTCGGCCTCTTTCCAGGCGGCCATGCGGCTGGTTGCAGCGGACGAGGCGGACAGCGAGGACAACGGGATGCCCCACTCGCGGGCCGAAGCCATCGATGAACACGCAGCCGCGCGGGAGATCATCGACGCCCTGCCCCGACTGGACCCGAGCAAATACGACCGCCGTCGCCTACACCGCGACCTGACCCGCGACATTGAGAGCCTGACCGACATCTGGTACCAGATACGAGACATCGGCTACGCGGACGACGCCAAGTTGCAGCGATTCAAAGAGCTGTTGCTGCGGGAGCTGCGGGGCCAGAAGGTGCTGGTCTTCTCCTACTACAAGGACACGGCGCGCTACCTGTACCAGGCTTTGATGCAAGAGGAAAATGCCGGCTGGCGGAAAGCCATGGGCGATCCCCTCATGCGCCGCATCGACAGCGGCACGGGGCCGGCCGACCGCGTGCGTGTGGTGGAGCGCTTTGCGCCCCGAGCCCAGGGCCGGGAGGAGATTCTGGGCACCGACCAGGAAATCGACATCCTGATCTCCACCGACGTTCTCTCCGAAGGCCAGAACCTGCAGGATTGCGGCTATCTCATCAACTACGACCTGCACTGGAACCCCACCCGCATGGTGCAGCGGGCCGGCCGCATCGACCGCCTGGGCTCCGAATTCGACGTGCTCACCATCTACAACATGTTCCCCGAGGAGGCGTTGGAAGACCTGTTGGGCCTGGTGCGCCGGCTGACGGCGAAGATCGACACCATCAATCAGACCGGCTTCCTGGACGCCAGCGTCTTGGGCGAGGTGGTGACCCCGCGCGACTTCAACACCCTGCGCCGCATTGCCGGCGAGGACAACACCGTCATCGACGAGCAGGAATCCTTCCTGGAGCTGGCCAGCAGCGAGGCCATGCTGGCCGAGTTACAGAGGGTGCTGGCCACCGAAGCCCAGGAATGGGTTACCGACCTGGACGACGGCATCCACTCCGGCCTGCAACGAGACTACGCCCGAGGGGTCTTTTTCTACTTCAAAGCCCCCCACCCCGACGGCGGCAGTTCCCACTTCTGGCGCTACTACGACCTCCGCCGGCGAGAGATCATCGACAACCGCTACCAGATCATGCAGATCATCGCCTGCGGCCCGGAGACGCCCCGCTTCCCCCCACCCTACGACGAGATCGACATCTACGACCTGCAAGAAAAGGTGATGGCCGACATCCTCGGCCACATCGAGCAGCAGACCTCGGCTGCCATCGTCGGCTCACCGGTGGCGGAGGAGCAAAACATCGCCCGGCAGGTGTTGCAGCAGCATCTCAGCAACCCGGCCCTCGATCGGGCGGAGCTGCAAAAGCTGCGGAAATTCCTGAAGCAGCCGCTGGTGGGAGCCTCGGTTGCCACACTGCGGCAGGCGCTAAAGGTGTACAGCGCCTCCTCCGATCCGCAACCGCTGGTTCAAGCGATCGGGGAACTCTATCAGCAGCAGGGGCGGATCGATATGGCTGCGGCGGAAACACCACGCGTGTCCAGAATCGCGCGAGAAGATTTACACCTCGTGTGCTACGAGTACATCTGTACCTGAAGCACAGACATAACGAATCAATGGGTTGCTAAGGGTTCGTCAAGAAATAAATTCCCCCCTGCCGTCAACTGACGCGGAGTGTCATTGCGAGCGAAGCG
>JBHHXF010000082.1:0-10245 GCA_046756905.1 Anaerolineae bacterium
CAGGTGTTGCATTCTGCTCCTGGGCATTGTCGTTTCTATCCTGATAATAGCGCAGCAAGTTTCTGTAACACCTCGGCCACCGTTGCGGCCGGCAAAGCGCAAACAAACTCCGCATTCCTGGCATGCCAATCCAGACTCTTCACCTGGTCCGCCAAGATCACACCGGTGACGGGCAAGCCGACAGGAATGAGAACCTCGAACGGGTAACCTTTCCTCTGGTTCGTGATCGGGCAGAGGATGGCTAATCCGACCTTGCCGTTGTAGGCAGCCGGCGATAGCACAACTGCCGGGCGGCGCCCCGCCTGCTCGTGTCCCGCTTGGGGATTCAAGCTAACCCAGACAGCATCTCCACGCCGAGGAATATACGTCTGTGGTTCTACCAAGCCTCACCCCCCACTGCAGAGCCAGTGTCGAATTCGCCGTGCAAGTTGTCCTCGGTCACTTGCGCCAACAAAGCTTCCAGGCTGAGTCCAGGCTCAACCGCAGGCACTATGACCAGCTTCCCGCTCACCAGCGACAAATCAACCGGTGAGTTGTTTTCCAGCCCCAGCTCAGAAGCAAGCGGTTTTGGGATGCGTACCGCTAGACTGTTACCCCATTTCTGCACTCGGGTTTCCATTTCAGTACCTCCTTTTGTATCTACAAAGAAGATACACTTGTTCGGAGCATTTGTCAAGCTTGACCACTGGAAGTGGTATGGCCGAGATGCGCGCCCGCCACCACAATCTGCCCCAAGCTGATGCCGCCATCGTTGGGCGGAACCTGTCGGTGGAGCAGGACCTCGAAGCCGGCCTCCCCCAGCCGCTGCGCCGTCCGCTCCGTCAGCAGCCGGTTCTGGAAGCAACCGCCCGTCATTGCTACCCGCGATTCTCCGATAAGCCGGGCCACCGCCAGAACAGCCTCCACCAGAGCGTTGTGGAAGCGTGCTGCAATGATACCCCGTGTCACGCCCCGCCGCAAATCGTCCAATACCGCCTCAACCACAGGTTGCCAGTCCAGGACAAAGGGCACAGGTTGCAGGTTAGAAGTTGAAGTTCCGAGGCTGGTGTCCGATTCTGTCCGGGTGAGGGCGAGCAAGTAAGCATCCCTCACCGTCGGGTCTGCTACGTATTCCAGCGCCATGGCTGCCTGACCCTCGAAGGTGATCTGCTGGTGCAGATCCAGGAGGGCGGCGACGACGTCGAAGAGCCGGCCCGCGCTGGTGGTGATGGGGGCGTTGATGCCTTTGGTCAACATCCGGGCCAGCAGCCGGCGCTCACTCGGACGAAATGCCCGCACGGGCGCCAGGTCATCCCGTTCCAGAACCGCATCGCCATAAAGCTCCCACAGCAACGCCAGTGCCACGCGACACGGTTCCTTGATCGCGGCGTCGCCACCGGGCAGGCGGAAAGGCCGCAGGTGGCCCACCCGCACAAAACCCGCAGCATCTCCCAACAGGAACTCGCCGCCCCACACCGTCCCGTCCGTCCCGTAGCCCGTGCCATCCCACGTCACACCCAGGGCGGGACCCTCAACACTGTTTTCAGCCAGGCAGGCGGCGAGGTGGGCATGGTGATGCTGCACTGGAATGAGCGAGATTGGGTATTGGGTATTGGGTATTGGGTATTGGACACGGTTCGTGTCGGTCTCTTCAGTATCCAATATCCAATATCCAGTATCCAATATCCGTTCTTGCGCCCAACGTGTCGAGAGATAATCCGGATGCATGTCGTGGGCGATAGCAACAGGCGTGGCTTCGTAGAGGCGGAGGAAGTCGGCGATGACGCGCCCGAAGGCGTCCATCGCTTCGGGGGTCTCCAGGTCACCGATGTGCTGGCTGATGAAGACCTGCCGGCCTACGCTGAGGGCAACGGTGTTCTTCAGATGTCCGCCTACGGCCAGGATGGTGGGCAACTCGTGCGGCGCCAGGACGGGGAGGGGCGCGTAGCCTCGGGCGCGGCGCAGTAAGCGCGGCTCATCGTGTACAATCCAGGCCACGCTGTCGTCCACGTGCCGCGCGATGGGGCGGTCGTGCACCAGGAAGAGGTCAGCAATGCGTCCCAGGCGGTCAATGGCCTCGGCCTCGTCGGTGCAGATGGGCTCGTCGGTCAGGTTACCGCTGGTGGCGATCACCGGGAAGTTCACCTCCCGCAACAGGAGGTGATGGAGCGGCGTGTAGGGCAGCATGATCCCCAGGTTGGGGTTGCTGGGCGCGACTTCATCGGCAACGGGGGCATCGGGCCGGCGTCGTAGAAGCACGATGGGCGATTCGGGCGTGGCGAGCAGCGATTCCGCCTCAGGCGGGATCTCGCAAAGCGCCCGCGCCTGGTCCAGGTCCTGCACCATGAGAGCGAACGGCTTGTCGCGGCGCGGCTTGCGTTCCCGCAGCCGGCTGATGGCCCCGGCCTTGCGCGCACCCACCATCAGATGAAAGCCCCCCAGCCCCTTGACAGCCACGACCTGGCCGGCACGTAGCGCCTCCGCCGTACCCCGCAGAGCCTCATCCCCTTCGCCCACGACTTGCCACTGGCCATCCCCCTGAGTTCCCCCGAGTTCCCCCGAGTTCCCCCGAGGCCTCCCCAGTTCCCCCCCGTTCCCCTGAGCCCCCCGCAACCCCGTTTCCCGCCCAAACAGCACCACCCCTGGCCCGCACACCGGACACGCATTCGGCTGCGCGTGGAACCGCCGGTCCAGCGGGTCCTCATACTCGGTCTGACAGTCCGGGCATAGAGTGAAGCGACGCATGGTGGTGTTGGGCCGGTCGTAGGGTAACGCCTGCACGATGCTGAAGCGGGGACCGCAGTTGGTGCAGTTGGTGAAGGGGTAGCGATGCCGGCGATCTTCCGAATCGAACACCTCAGCCAGACAATCATCGCAGGTGGCGATGTCGGGCAGGACGAGAACGGTCTTGGCCCCGGTCTCCGCGCTGAGCCGGATTTGGAAGCTCTCGTAGCCGGCAGGCTCCAGCCAGTCGGACTCCAGGCTGTGGATGATGGCGCGGGGTGGTTTCTCAGCCGGCAGCCGCTCCAGGAAGCGCTCCAGGTCCGATTTCGGCCCTTCCAGTTCGATGAACACGCCGCGCGTGTCGTTGATGACCCAGCCGGCCAGGTTCAATTCGCTCGCCAGCCGGTAAACGAATGGCCGAAAGCCGACGCCCTGCACCGCGCCGTGGATTTCGACACGCACACGCTGCGTCGTGGGCTGGAGCACCTGCTTCGCGGCCAATAGTCAGGCTTCCTTCAAGTTGGCGAACGAGATTCTCTTCGACAGCGTTTGGTGGACCGGACAGATCTTCGCAACCTGTATCAGCCGGCGACGTTGCGCCTCTGTGAGCGGGCCGGCTAGCTCGATGTCGTACTCAAACACAACCTCACCCGGCGTCGTTCGGTCCAGGAAGACCTGCGTAGATACCTCCATCAGGGGGATGTCGTGCTCGTCGGCGTACATTCGCACCCAGATGGTGAGACAACTGGCGAATGCCGCTTCGAGTAGTTCGTGGGGACGAAAGCCTGAATGGCTTCCGCCCCTGTCCTCGGTCGTGTCAGACAGCGCCTCGTGCGTGCCGTTCGTGAAAAGAGACCGGTATCGAGTCTCCAGGCTTCTGCATGTGACCATCGCTATACCCTTCACGTCGCCGCTCCGGCGAGGCGAGCAATGAATTGCCCGCCTGCTACAGTAAACCTGTTGAAACAGGTTAGTCAACCAATGCGAGAGTGCGTTTGAACGCACTTCTTGTAGCAGACGGCGAATTCATTCGTCGGCTACTCTACTCTACTCCTCGGCGAACAGCCCTTCTTCCTCGTAGCGGGCGTACTCGGTTTCCAGCCAGGTTTGGATTTCGTCGCCGGCCACATGATCCGCCAGTTGCTCCAGCGGGTCGCCGGCCGCCTCGATGACCACGAACCAGGCCTGATACGGCTCGCGGTTCACCAGCCCTGGATCGTCCAGTACCGCCTGGTTCACCTCGACAAGCGAACCATCTACCGGGGATTTCAAGGGACCCACGTACTTGCCGGCCTCCAGTGAGCCGAAGTTGCGGTTCTTGCGCGTCGGCTTGCCAGGAGGAAGGATCTTGAGATACACGACCGTGCCGGCGGCGCGTGAGCCGAAGGCGTCCAGGCCCACTCGGACCCGATTGTCCGTCTCCACGCGCGCCCAAAGATGCTCGGTGCGGTTGTAGTACAGGTCATCGGGCAGATAGATGTCACCAACCTGGGCCATCACAGGTCCTCCCATTCCGGATCGTCGGGGAACACGCCGTACTCCAGAGCGAACTCCACCATGTCAATCGTTCGAGCCTCGATGCCTCGGGCGCGAAGCCCTTTCATCGTCTGCCGCTTGCACTGCGGGCAACCCTGGATCACCAGGCCGGCCTGAGTTTCGGCGATGGCATCGGTCAGCATGGCGTTGATGTCGTCCACCAGGCCGGCGTCGGACATCTCGACGTCGCCGCCACCACCGCAGCACATCGTCAGCTCCCGATTCTGGGCCAGCTCCACAAAGTCGATGCCCGGCACACTGCGCAGGGCATCCCTCGGTGCCTCGAATTCCTTCATGCCGCGACTCAAATCGCACGGGTCGTGATAGGTCACTCGCTCGTCAGTGGGCCGAAACCTGATCTTGCCCTGCTCTTGCAGCACCCGAACGTACTTGGTAGCGTGATACAGTTCCACGCCGGCCGGCTTGTAGTACTTGCTCCAGGTGTAATAGCACGACGGGCAGTTGAACACGATGGTGCTGACGCCGGCCTGGTCCACCGCTTCGTGCAGGTTGTGGCGGATCAGCGGCAGTGCTTGCTCGAACATCCCGCCCATGATCAGCGGGAAGCCGCAGCACCACTCGCGCTCGCCCAGGATGATGACGTCCACGCCGGCCCGCAGCAGCAGCGTCAGAAACGCCTGCGGGATCTCCTGCACCGCTGGACTGAAGGAGGAGACGCACCCGACGTAGTATAGCACATCCCCCGTCGTCCTCTCAAGGAAGCCCTCCGGCAGATCATCCAAGAATTCGGCCCAGAAAGCCCGCTCCTCGTTGGGCAATCCGAAGACGTTCTTGTCCGACTCGACGGCCTCGCGGGCAATCCCGAGGTTAATCGGGTGCAGACCGCGATGGGTCACCAACTCCTCCCGCATGGCCATGGCCAGTGTGCGGGTGTCGATGTTGACCGGGCACACCTCGACACAGCGACCGCACAGCGTGCAGGAGAAGACGCCTTCCATGTAGGCCTGCCACTCGTCGTCGGTGGGCAGGTTCCAGCCGAACCGGCGCCCCAGGATGCCGTTTTCGCGCCGCAGAAAGTCGCGCCGGCGCTGAATCATGCCCATCAGCACCGATCCGATGTCGTCGGTGACAGCGTAGGATTCGCAAACGCGGACGCATTCCCCACAGCGGGTGCAGGCGTCCAGCTCCAGCCGCTGGCGTGGGTTGAAGGGAATCAGGTCGCGGCTCACGAGTCGCCTCCCTCGGCCAGCGGATCGATGTGGGGTACCTGGCTGAGCATGTTGGCGATCTGCTGCACGTGCGGTGAGGGAACCCAGCCGGCCGGCACCTGGGACAGGGTCTCCGGCGTTGTTTTGCCTGTTTCCAGCGTGAGCACCAGGGGAGCCGTGAAGATGTGCAGCAGCTTGGTGTAGGGCAAAGCCGCGATCAAGGCCAGCGATGCCACGGCGTGGCTCCACCAGGCCAGGCCCATCAGGCCAGCGGGGTCAATGCCGGCGGCCTGCAGGCCGCGGAACAGCCCATAACCGACGAAGGACCAGCGTGCCACGGTGGACGGCACGCCGTCCACGCCAAACCGGGCCGCTTCTGCCAGGTAGCCGCCGAATCCCAGCATCAGCAGCCACACCAGGATCAGCAGGTCCTGGGCCTCGGTGCGCAGGTGGGGTGGTCGCATCACCAACCGGCGGTAGAGGGCCAGAGCGACGCCCACGACGAGCAGCAGCCCGCCCAGCTCGTTGAGAACGGCGAACCAGGGCGTGTCTTTGGTCAGCGGCAGCAGCCCGCGCCGGATGAGCAGGTCGGCGCTGGTGGCGAAGAACAGCTCGGTGAAGCCCCAGCTCAGGCCGATGTGGATCAGCCAGCGCAGCCGGCTTTCGTGCCAGATTTGCCGTTGGAGGACGCCTTCCCAGAACCACGCCTGCCAGGTTCGGCGGCGGGCCAGGGCGTGGGGAATCCCCCGCAACACTGCGATCGCGCGAGATTCCCCGCCCTCCTGGTCGCCGGCCAACGCTCCTAGCCACAGCCGCACATGGGACACCATCCCCACGACAAAAACGAGTGTGGCCAGCGCGGCCAGCGTGTAGAACAGTCCGTTCGCCACGGATCAGTCCGTCCGTTGAATCAAAAGACGCCAGGCCTCACCTGGCTGCTCCTCAATGGTCTCCAGGGGATAGCCCTTCTTCTGGCAGAAGTTGGGGATCGTGGCCTGGGCAGCCGGCCCATAATCGACCAGTACTTCCAGGACCTGGCCTGTCTCCAGTCGTTTCAGGGCCTCCCGGGTCTCGATCAATGTGTACGGACAGATCTTGCCGGAGATGTCGATCGTCTGGTCAACCTTCTCAAATCCCATTTCGGCCTTCCTCCTTCATCATTACAGAGACCCTAAGGGTTTCAGAAACCCTTAGGGTCTGGGTCTCTACGCGAAGTTTATCACCTTGTGCTCCACAATCAAATCCACCAGATCGGAGTAGTCGATGCGCTGGATGTTGGCCGGCACCAGCGGCTCCAGCCCCCGCACCTCCAAGTCGGCCTGGACGGCGTACACGGGGACATTCCACGTTGCTGCCTGCCCGTAGAAGTACACGCCATCCTGCACCAGCACGACGAGCGCTTCGGGATCGATCTGGGCCAGGTTCAAGCCATTTTCACCGTACGGTCGATCAATCAGATACAAATTGGCCACAGTTGGTTCCTCCTCCTGATCTAGAAGTCGATTGTCACATCCGCCTGCTGGATCAGGTCCAGCACTTCTTCGCGGCTGATGACCTGGACGTCTGGAGCCAGGTCGCTTTCAGCTAGACCGTGGGCTGTGAGGGACTCCCGCTCGACTTTGAGGCTGTAGCCCAGCGTTTCCAGCGTGCCCAGGTATAACTGCGAGTCGCTGCGGTCGGCGCCGGCCAGGGTGAAGTAGACACCATCGCCCAGGTAGACCACATCGACGGCATGCTCGTCAATCCCGCTGGTGACACCCACGGTAGCCCGTAGGCCCTCGGTGTAGTGTACACTGCCAAACGGTGCGTTGTTGAACGTGATCAGAACTCGTTTCTCAGACATCGTTTCTGCTCCCTATAATGTGATCAGTCGATCGCAGTCACTGACGAGCTCGGCGAAATCTGGCAGGCCCCCGACGACGATGCCATCGACGTAGTCGCGGCCGTTCTGGAGACCCCGCGCGTTGACGCAGATGCCGCAGGCGATGATCTCCGCACCCTTGTCAAGCAGGCCCTGGATGCGATCCTTGGGCATGATGTCCAGGTCGGGGAAGGTCTGGAACTGATTCGGATTGTAGACGCCATCCAGGTAGAAAAACATGCGGACGCCGTGGCCCTTGTCCAGAGCGGCATCGGCAATGCGGAACGCTGTTTCTGGGTGCTCCGTCTGGAGCGGAGCGGCGGTCAGAAGAAAGCCGATGGTTGCCATCAAAGTTCCTCCATTCAAACCAGGTGATTGCGCTGGCGGATTGCACACTGTGCCGACAAACGAAGAGACGACCGCCTGCCATCGCGCCGGCTGCCAGCGATGCCGGCGCATTGGCAGAGGGCCGTCCCAAGAAGGCGGAGACCCCGAAACCCGACCGACTGGTCGGGGCTGCTATCTCATTGATGACGCATACCCACGTGCCAGTCGGGTTTCATCAGGCCCCCGCCCGGTACAGGTGCACTTCATCGGATGAGCGGAAGATGCGTTGGGCATGCTTGTGTCTCTTCGATATCTGATGGGTTAGAATGCAAAGCGCCGGCGAGACGACATGTCGGCGTCACTGCCGGCGATCTACCATGGCCCATAGTATAATCAGTTTTTGGGATTTGTCAACTTGACAACTTTTGTCACGGAAAGGTGACCGGCACTTCGAACGTTGCCCTATACTGGGCGAAATCCTCGGAAAAAGTGCCGGTCACCTGGTGACTTGCGAGCGCACTGATTCGGCCGCAGCACGCAGCCTCGGTCAAATGGCCTTACGCAGATGAGCCAGAAAGGCCAGTGCTGCCGCGGATGGACGGACATCCTTGTGAGACACGATACTCAGCTCCCGGTCGGCGCGCAGCTTGGGGTCTTCCAGCACCACCAGCAGGCCATGCGCCAATTCCAACTCCACGGCGTGTCTCGAGACGAAGGAGATTCCCAGGCCGGCCATCACCGCGCGTTTCACGCCCTCGCAGCCCCGCATCACCAGCGCACGGACAGGCTGGATACCCAATTGCCCCAGCATGGCTTCCATTGCGTCCCTGGTACCCGACCCCTCTTCCCGCCAGATGAAGGCTTCGCCCGTCAGAGCTTGCGGCTCCAGTTCCTCGTGTCCACCCAGCCTGTGGCCCGCCGGCGCGATGAACACCAGCTCATCGGTCACAAAAGACTGCACCTGGATGCCGGCCACATCGGCGTGTCCTTCGACGAACCCCAGGTCCAGCTCATTGGAGAGCACTTGCGCCACGATTTCCCGGCTATTGCCCAGGTGTAGCGTAACCTCCAGACCCGGATAGCGCGTCCGGAAGCTGGCCAGGTGCGGTGGCAGCAGGTAAAGCCCTGGCGTGCTGCTGGCCCCCAGCCGTAGATAACCCTGCTCCAGTCCCTGCAATTCGGCCAGCGCGCGCCGCAGGTCGTCAACCAGACGGAAAAGCTGACCAACATAGTTGTAAACGATGCGGCCGGCATCCGTTAACTCGATGGTGTTACCCAGGCGGTGAAACAGCCTCGCCCCCAGCTCCGCCTCCAGTTGCGCCACATGTCTGGAAATGTTCGGTTGACTGGTGTACAAGGCTTCCGCGGCTCGAGTAAAGCTCAAGTGGCGGGCGACCTCATGGAATACCCGCAAACGGTGGAGGTTCATAACCTGACCTCTTCGCACATCATAACAACATGATTATGAGTTCCATGCATGATTGGCCATTGAATTATAACGTTGTTCATGTTATACTGTCAACATGCGACCACTCGACTACCCGACAATTAGACTAACTTCCTTTTCCCACGGCGCCGGCTGAGCCTGCAAAATCGGTCCTCGGGACCTGGCGCAGGTTCTGCGCTATCTGCCACAGCCTGACGATCCTGCTGTCCTCAATAGCTTTCACAGCCTGGACGACGCCGCGGTCTACCGCTT
Source organism: Anaerolineae bacterium (assembly GCA_046756905.1). Lineage (GTDB taxonomy): Bacteria > Chloroflexota > Anaerolineae > Epilineales > JAANWY01 > JBHHTZ01. Next base: position 9,296 of record JBHHXF010000082.1, read on the forward strand.
GAGCGACGACCTTGCTTTGGTACAGACGGTGGATTACATCACGCCCGTGGTGGACGATCCCTACACCTTCGGCGCCATCGCGGCTGCCAATGCCCTATCCGACGTCTACGCGATGGGTGCCCGACCCATCCTGGCTCTTAACCTGGTGGGCTACCCAGTCAAAACCCTGCCCATGAGCCTGCTGGGCGAGATCCTGCGGGGCGGTGCCGATAAACTGGCCGAAGCCGGCGCCAGCCTGGTGGGAGGGCACTCCATCGACGATCACGAGCCCAAGTATGGCCTGGCGGTCACCGGCCTGGTGCACCCGGATCGCATCGTCGCCAAGGCCGGCGCGCGTCCCGGCGATGCCTTGGTGCTGACAAAACCTCTGGGCATCGGCATCATTACTACTGGCATCGACCGCCAGTTGGTGGGCGAGGAGACGGTGGAGCGGGCAGTGGATGTGATGCTGCGTCTCAACCGCGCGGCCGCCGACGCTATCACTTCGACCGGGCTCAGTGCAGGGCTGCGGATCGGTCATGAGACTCTCGCCGAACGCGTGCACGCGTGCACCGATGTCACGGGCTTCGGGTTGCTGGGCCACCTGCAAGAGATGCTTGTCGCGAGTGAGGTTGGTGCCCGGGTGGTGCTGAGCCGGGTGCCGGTGCTGGAGGAAGCCTGGGACCTGGCGGCCCGCGACTGTGTCCCTGACGGCTCGCACAGCAATCACCGGTACCTGGCACAGTTCGTGCGGTTTGATCCTACCATCACTCGCGCCCAGCAGTTGGTCTTGTGCGACGCGCAGACATCGGGCGGCTTGCTGATGGCCGTGCCGCCTGAGCGGACTGGAGCGCTGCTGGGAGTGTTGGAGGAAACAGAGCCGGCGGTGGCGGTGATCGGGGAGGTCGTCGAGGGGCCAGCCGGCCAGATCGAAGTCGTCCGAACTTGAAAGCAAGCAGGTTTGTAGTAAG
>JBHHXF010000083.1:0-10210 GCA_046756905.1 Anaerolineae bacterium
CCCTTCGTAACCTTCGCAAGGGTAGCTGAGTAGAACTACGCTTGCCGGAGAGAGATCCAGAGCTGCCGGACGCCCAGCCGCTGGCCGTACATGAGCATCCCGACCCGGAAGATTTTGGCCGCAGCCCACGTGCCAATGACAATGCTGATCATCAGCAGCACAATACTGCCGGCAATTTCCGGTGCTGGCACCTCGGCAATTGCCAGACGCTGCATCATCATGATCGGCGTCGTCAGCGGGAAGTAGGTCAGCACCCGGATGACCGGGGAGTCGGGGTTGGCAAAGAGCAGGCTGGCCAGCATGAAGGGGATCGCGCTCACGAATGACACGATGCCTGCCAGTTGTTGGCCCTCGCGCAGAGTGGTAGAAGCAGCGCCGGCGGCCGCCATGAATGCCGCAAACAGCAGGTACCCCAGCAAGAAGTAGACGATGGACAACACAATGACTGATACGCCGATCCGAAAACCGGACAGCAGGGCAAAACTGGCCGCCGCCACGCTGCCTACCGCCCAAACGGCGCCAAACCAGACGACGACCTGTATCAATCCCAGGATGCCAAGTCCCAGAATCTTGCCGGCCATGAGTTGAATCGGTGACACCGACGACAACAGCACTTCGACAACCCGGTTCTCCTTCTCCTCGGTCACACTCTGGAGCAAAAAGCCGGATGATGTGAAAATGGAGACAACCAGCAATGCGGAGAATGCATAGGGGATAACGAAGTCCAGTGGATTCAGCGCTCGCCTCTCATCGCCGGCCACATCCATAGTGGTCAGATTCACTGGCTCGCGCAAGCGCTCTCGCAGCGCGGAGTCCTCCACGTTCTCAAGAAGACTGGCTACCAGGAAAGCGCGGATTCGTTCGCGATCCAGCTCGTCGAAGCCAAGGACACTCTTTCCGTGGACATAGCGGACGGCGTTCCCGGTCGTCAGATAATCCTCAGCGATGACGATGAAGCCTGAGATGTCACCCTCTTCCAGCGCGGCCCGCGCGGATTCTTCAGTGTCGAAAGCGCGGAAGTCCCCGTCGGCGGCATGCGTCCCGCTGATCCAGCCCGAAAGGTCCACGTATCCAATGGACCGACTAGTACCCGCCTCAAACTGGGATACAACGGTGCCGGCAATGCGTCCGCCGAAATACAATGTCACCAGAATGCCCAGCAGCCCCAGCGCCGGCACAGCCAGCGTCATGATGACATAGCTGGGCCGTCGCAGGTTTACGAAAAGCTCGTGGCGCGTTACGGTCAATATCTTGCGCATGTTACGTTGCTTCCACCAAGCCTGTTCTGCGTGCCGATCGCTGATTCCGACGTTGGTTACAGGATATTGGGTATTGGATATTGGGTATTGAGTTCGCCTGTTCCAAACATCTAATACCCAATATCCAATACCCAGTAACCAATATCCAATACCTAGTCACCAACATCAGGTTTGCTACCAACCACCTCAATAAAGATCTCGTTCAACGCCGGCGTGGCCACCTCAAACTCCTGCACCTCAATGCCGGCATGGATCAACCGCTGCAGGATGTCCTGAGGTGTCGTGTTCTCTTCCAGAAACAGCTCGTAGTGCCGGCCATGGTTAACGGTGCGCTTCACACCTACGATACCGTCGAGATGGCCGGCGGCTCGAAGAATCACCGAATTGTTCGCAAACCTGGCTTTGATCTCGTCGATCTGGCCGTACAGGACCGACCGGCCGTGGTCGATGAGTAGGATTCGATCGCACAACCGCTCCACCTGATTCATCATGTGGGTGCTCAGCACCACTGTCTTGCCCTGGGCCGGCAGCGCCGCGATCATTTCCTGGATCAGCTCGGTATTGACCGGATCAAGTCCCTGAAAAGGCTCGTCCAACACCAGCAAATCGGGATCGTGCAGAATCGTTACGACAAACTGGAGTTTCTGCTGCATCCCCTTGCTGAGCGCGCTAATCTTGTGATTGCGACTATCCCACAGATCGACTCGCTTAAGCAGAGTCTCAGCCCGTCGCTCCGCCTCGTGGCGGTCCACGTCTTTCAATGCGGCCAGGTAGACCAGCGTGTCCATAACCTTCAGGCCCTTGTAAAGGCCACGCTCCTCTGGTAGATAGCCAATGCGGTTCTTGAGCGTGGCCGATGGCGATTCATCCAGAATCCGAATGTTGCCGGCGTCGGGCCGGATGATGTCCATAAGCATCCGAATCGTTGTGGTTTTTCCGGCGCCGTTGGGGCCCAGCAGGCCGAACGTCTCGCCAGGGTGCACGCTGAATGACAGATCCCTGACGGCCGCGAAGCTGCCGTAGAACTTGGAAACGTTAGTTACTTCGATGGCACTCATAACCTGGGTCCTTTAAGCCCATACGCGTCAACCTAAGCGGCTAGCGACCGCCGGTCGAGTGGCCGAAGGCCATATCGAGACCCAGGGAGCGGGTCTCGCCAAGCCGCTTGGCCTCGACGCCGTGCTGAGGCCCCTCCCGAGGTCCCTCCCGAGCCTGTCGAGGGGCCTGTCGAGGGGCTTGTCGAAGCATACGCGCCTAAAGGCACTACTCGACCGGCGCTCCCGCCTTAGGCGGTGCCCTGAGCCTGTCGAAGGGTTGACGCGCATGGTCCTTCAAGCCGCCTTGGGGAGTGAATACTCCGCACAATAATGATAGGGATTTTCCCGAAGGGGTCAAAGCCGAGTACCGTGCAGCCGAGGCTGCGACGACTCACGAACAGCGTGGAAGTAATTCATGCCGCCGAAGTAATCCAGGAGCAAATCAAGACAAACTTTGGCGTGCATTGAAGTTCAATGCACGCCATTTCGGTGTAGTTTAGCGCATCTCCCGCAGCGAAGGCCCTGTATTCGGGCGCCGAGATGCCCCCTACACGTAAGCTACCCAGCGGATTGCTCCACCAGCCAGCACTTTTAGCTACTTGATGTAAGAGCGACCTAAGAGCGTGTCTGAGAATTAGCCAGAGTGCCCCTCGAACATGGGGGCTGTCATTGCGAGTTGGCCCATGACGCCGTGGCGTCACTCATAAGGCAATGACACCGTTCAGGACGATGTCATTAGCAGGAGCACTTTTTGCAGAGCCTGCCCTGAGCCTGCCGAAGGGAAGCAATCCCCTACATGGCGGGAGATTGCTTCGCGGAGTTCATCCTGAGCCGGTCGAAGGGCTCGCAATGACACACGCGGAGGATTTTTCAGACACCCTCTAACATCCCTATGGTCATCGAGCGTTCGTCAGATTTCGGCTCTGCTGTTGTGACGATGATACCATCAATGGCCGGCTTACCCTGTCTCGGCGGGCCCGAAGCACGAGAATTGCCGCCCATGCTGGATAGCTGGCGCACGATCCCGGTCATCTTTTGGCTGCCCCTGTGGATCGACCGGGCCGCCTCGTCCAACAGTTCTGGGCTGGGAATCTCCTGTTCGTGCAGGAGCTCTGCATATCCGAGGACGACAGTCAACGGCTGGCTCAACTCAGATGCTGTCACGCAGGCTACTTCTACCAGCGTGGCTTGCTTCTCCTGGGCGATGCGCTCTTCATGGTAAGCTTTCAGTGCCTTCGCCATACGATTGAAAGCGTTAGACACAACCTCCAACTCATCGCCGGTCTTCAGCTCAATCCGGGCATCCAGATTCCCCTTGCCAAAACGAGCCGCCCCTTGTTCCAGAATTGCCAGGGGCTGGAGCACCATTTTCCGCAGGCCAACCAAAAGGATGAGGACTAGCCCCATCGTCATGACGGTGAAAACAAAGACCTCGGACTTAGCATTGGTGCTTGCCAGCAATTTTGCGGGATCCAGGGAATACTGAACGAGTAAAGCACCTTTCGTTTGACCACCAACCTCGATGGGGGTGGCAAGTTCGTTGATAGTACTGGAAGTATCAGGCACTCCGAAAGCTGCCGTCCCATTACCATCTAGCGCTGCGTGTAATTTGCGTTGCACATCCTCGGAAACCACTGAGCCAAGCATCGCCGTGTCGGAGGCGGCCAGCACTTGACCGGTCATGTCTACCACAAGCATATCGCGTGCACTCTGCCCAGCCCGATCGCGCAAGGTCGAGAGTAGATCCTGCATCCGATCTGGATCGCCCCAATAGTCGCCGTGCGAGATGACGGATGCCAGTGTTTCTGCGGTTCCGCGCGCCTCCTCAGTGACGAAATGGAGATAGACATTGTACGACTGGCGCGCATCGCCGATGGCGCGTGTGACGAGAAAAACCGCCATTATGACGATGACGAAACTAACAATTTTCCGGCGGAGTGTCCAACGTTTCATCAGGCTCTCCCTGTGCAATATTCGACGGTCGGGCAAGTCCACGCTCACTGGCGCGTTTCAAAAGAGCGTGCATCACTACTGTATTGTAACCGAAAGCGGATGTTTGTTGGTGAGGGGATTATGAAGTTTCAGCTAAGAAATTCTGAAGTTGCTAATCGGTCAGAGTGAAGAACAGCCGGCCCTGCCATGTTTCACCGCCATCGGATGAGAACGCCAGGCTCCACTGCCCCGGTGTCTGCTTCATCCACTCATCGATGTACCACCACACCGCGGGGCGGCGCAGACAACCTGGATTCCGGTCGAAATAACGAAACCCGTAGTTAGCCTGTCCCCATGGCCGGCCATCGGGTCGATAGCGCCGAGTGAGGATTGCAGTATCCCGCCTGATACCTTCCCACAAGGTGCTCTGCACCACGAAGGTGTCTTGCATGGTGAAGACGTCGGTTTTCCGCACCGGCTGCGTCACATACGTCCACGGTGGGTTGATACCTCGGCCCAACACGACGTCGTAGTTGGCTGGATCAATCGCACCTGTGTAGCCTTCGAGATAGCGCGGAGGCGCCGGCTCACCTGCGAGCGCGAGGGAGCCTGTAAGCTCCTGTCGATCCGTTCCGCTGGTGAACCACACGACAAACTGATACTCGCCGGCCGGCGCATCCAGGTCCGGTGCGCCGAGGAGTCGCAAGCTGCTTTCGCCCGGCGGCAGGCTCACCTGGCGGTGACCATCGAGATTGTCTTGTAGCTGCCCCGCCGGTCCCTGTGTCTGCCAGAAGATGGCCGCCGGCTGCGGGATGCCGGCATCGTTTCGCAGCCGAATCCACATGACCACAGCCTGACAGGGCCTGAAGGTCGTCGGCCGGTGGCCGTCATAGCTGGTGATATAGACCTCTTCCAGGGCTAAGGAGCCGGGAATCAGGACCTGCCGCTCTACTAACGGCAGATAGGTGATGTGCTCCTCGATCGACGGGGGAACCGTCGCCGAGGGGGTGAGCGTGACTGTGGGCGTGGCGGTTGCCGGCGAAGAATGTGCCTTGGGGAATGCCGCTACGCTGCCAGCGGCATTCCGCGCCGGCCCGCTGTGAGCACTCGACGATGCCAAGCCGGCCCAGATGAGGGTCGAGAGCATGATCAGACAGTCAAGAAGAAGCCGCTTGCCCCACACGCCTGCCTCCCCGCTACCGCCCGTCCAGCCCCAGCTCGCCGGCGATGCCCTGCATGGCGTCCAACACCCGCTGGATGTGTTCGTCCAGCGGGACACCCAACGCCTCAGTGCCGGCTTCGATTTCTGCGCGGTTCACGCCGGCGGCAAACCGTTTTTCGCCCCATTTCTTCTTTACAGCCGACACATCAACGTCGCGGATGTCTTTTGTCGGGCGGACGAGGGCGACGGCGACAATTAGCCCGGTAAGCTCGTCCACTGCGTAGAGCGCCTTCCGCAACTGTGTGTCACGTGGGACACCACTCTCGTCGGCGTGAGATAGAATGGCGTCGACGATTTCATCTGGCCAACCCCGCTCTCGCAGAATCGCGGCACCCTTCAGCGGGTGATCGGGAATGATCTGATGTTTTTCGTAGTCGAAGTCATGGAGCAGCCCGACGATCCTCCACAACTCCGCGTCCGCGCCGAAGTGGCGCGCATAGGCGGCCATGCCGGCCTCCACCGCCAGCATGTGCTTGACCAGGTTCTTGTTCTTCGTGAACTCGTTTACCAACGTCCAGGCATCTTCTCGTGTCTTTGTCATCACCTGCCTCCCGGCCCTATTGTACCGACATCGGCCCATTCTAGCAAATGCCGGCACGCTCGTAGTAAGCCACGAAGCGGAGTGGCGTCCGGTTTGTCAGCAATCCACGAACATGACAGACGGCACTACGCTCCGCTCCGTGCCTTACTACGAACGGTGCCTTACTACGAATGACCATTGAGACCCTGATGGTTTTGGAAACTCTCAGGGTCTCGGTTTCGAGAGATAGACTTGCTACAAAGTGGGAATGGTCAGGAGATCCACTTCAGGCTCTGGACCGTCTCATCGACCGCCTGGGGGATGCGCCCGCCGGCAGCGATGTCGGCTGCAATGCGTGCAATGTCGGCATCCAGCGGCTGCTCGTTGTCGTTCCACACGTACGGCCGGCCCGCCGTCGGCGGACGACCGACCACCTGGCGCACCGCTTCGTACAACCGCGACGTGGCCGGCGATAGTACCTCGCGCGCGTCGTAGTGGCCGGCCACCACCTGCGTTCGTAGATCCACCGCCTGCACGCCAAACATCAGAGCAATCGCCATGTACTGCTGGAAGATGTCAATCGACTGCCGCGCCAGGTTGGCCGACCCATACCCCTGGCTATTGATGTTCTGGTTGAACTGCTCGGCATGGGTCGGGAAATGGTCGACCAGCGAGTTGCCGAAGAAGGTTAGCAAGGGCATGATGGAGTTGCCGGCTATCTGCAAGCCCTTGAACCCCATGTTCACCTCGCGGTCGGAATTGCCGATGAGGGACGGCGGCAGCCCGTTGCTGAACTCCGGTGCGACCAGCAGCGCAATCTGGGCGTCCAGGTGCTTGGCCAACAGGCCGATGTAGTAGCGCAGTTGGTCCATCGCCACACCGATGTACTGACCCAGGAAATTGCCGCCGTGATAGCTCACCTGCATCTCGGGGTCGATGAGCGGGTTGTCCGTGGCCGAGTTGGCTTCCACTTCCACCTGCCGCGCAATCTGGGCCAGCCCGTCGACGATGGGGCCGGTGTACTGGGGCAGGCAGCGCAGGGAGTAGCGATCCTGTATCAGGTCGTTGTTGCGGTGGTCGTGTTGACCCCCCAACTCGTCGCGCATCAGCTCCGAGCCGGCCAGCAGGTCCAACATGCGGGTAGCCGCCCACCGCTGACCGGGGTGCGGCTTGTTGTCGTGGATGAAGGGATGGAACGACTGGTTGGTTCCGCGCAGCCCCTGAATGGCCAGCGCATGGGCGCCCATCGACAGCGCCAGAAGAACGCGCGCATCATACACGTTGTTGGCCGCGATGCCGGTCATCACCGACGTGCCGTTGACCATGGCTAGCCCCTCCTTGGGACCCAGGCGCATGGGGGCGAGGCCCAGCCGCTCCAGGGCCGTCAGCGCATCCAGCTCCTGGCCGTTGAAATCGACGGTGAAGCAGGAATCCAGGCCGATCAGCGCGCCGGTGATGCTGACCAGGGGCACCAGGTCGCCGCTGGCGCCGATGGAGCCGTATTCGTGTACGTGGGGTGTGACGCCGGCGTTCAGGAAGGTCTCCATCCGCCGAATCAGCTCCAGCCGCAGGCCGGAAATACCCCGCAGGTGGGAGTTGATGCGCAGGAGCATGGCGGCGCGCACGTCGGCGGTGGGGATGCGCCGGCCGGCGCCGGTCTTCATGAACCAGATCAGGTTGTTTTGCAGTTCGGTCGCGTTATCGACGGTGATGACCTTGCTGGCCATGCCGCCGAATCCGGTTGTGACGCCGTAGATGGCCTGGCCGGCTTCGACCGCGTTCATCACGTAGTCCCGCGAGGCCAGGATTCGCATGGTAATTGCATTGTCGTTGGTGATGCGGACGCGCGCTCGCCGGCGCGCCACGCCTACGATGTCATCGATGGTCAGGCCCGAGCCGTCCAGGACGAGTGTGTCGTCCAACGTAACGGCGTCGGGCGATAGTTGGGAGAAGGCTAGTTCAGAAGCTGTGTCCGCCATTGGTACACTCCTTTCGGTTTACGGTTTGGTTGAAAACCTAACGGGCGTTTGTTTTGCTTCAAGTATACCACAAAGCTGCCCGCTTGCAAGTCAAAAATAGGTCCAAGTTTAGTCACCTGCAATAGGACTTGCGGGGGCGTCGCTGCCTTACCATCCCTTTGCTACCAGACACTTTTCGTCCAGCGCCGGCCGAGTAGGAGCCCCCTTCGACAACCCTTCGACAGGCTCAGGACAAGGCTCAGGACGTCGCTTCGACAAGCTCAGGATGAACTCCGCGACGTATCGAGGCCAAGCGGGTTGCCTGCAAAGCCGCTCGCTTGATTTCGATGACTTTGTTGAAAAACGAGCAACTTTGCAAACCGGCGCACATCTCCCTATGATCGCCGAAGGTCTCCTGACCGAGGCGAACCGGGCTCGGTCAGGAGACCTTCGGCGATCATAGATGCTGGTCTCTTACCGTCTCTCAGGCGGCAGCCGCCGGCAGCCAGGCCGGGTGGCTGCGGAATGCTTCGATCAGTTTCTGCTTCCGCTCCTCCGCCAGCCAGGAGGCCTGGATGCCCTGCAGAATCAGTGTGCGGATGTCGTCGCGGGAGAAGCCCAGGCGTTCTTCCAGGAGCCGGAACTCGCCGGCCAGGGAGTTGCCGAACATCTTGGGGTCGTCGGTGTTGATGGTGACGATGATGCCGCGCCGGAAGTAGCGGCGCACAGGGTGTTCGTCGAGGGAGCGCACCACGCCGGTCCGCACGTTGGAGATGGGGCACACCTCCAGCGGGATGCGGTGCTCTGCCAGGTAGTCGAGCAGGGATTCGTCCTCCTGTGCGCGAGTTCCGTGGCCGATGCGCTCCACCCGCAGCGCGCGGATGGCGCTCCAGACGCTTTCGGCGTCGGCAGCCTCGCCGGCATGGGCGCTGGTGTGCAAGCCCAGCCGCCGCGCCTCCTGGTAGACCGCCGCGAACAGCTCCGGCGGCCAGTCCTGCTCCGACCCGCCGATGGTGACGCCGATTACGCCCAAATCCCGCACCTCGCTGACTTCCACAAGCGTGCGCGCTGCGCGCTGCGGCCCGAAGTCGCGCACCAGGTCGGCCACCAGTGCGATTTCGATGTCCAGGACGTGGGCCAGGCCGGCGCGGATGGCTTCGGTGAGCTTCTGGGTTTGTAGGCCGTGGCGGGTGAAGTCCGGCGGGGAGTAGAAGACCTCAGCGTAGCGGATGTTCTGCTGTGCCAGGTCCCGCGCTACCGCTGCGGCGATGAAGGTGAAGTCTTCGTATTCGCGGAGAAACTGGTTCTTCCACACCCAGGTGTCGATGAAGTGGGGGAAGTCTTGATACTCGAACTTGCGCTTCAGGGCCGGCCGGTCTGGCACGGACGGATCGCCGCCGTATTTCTGGATGAGTTGCCAGAGGGCGGCGTGGGGAATCGCGCCCTCCAGGTGCAGGTGGAGTTCGACTTTGGGGACTTGCTCAAACCAGTTCATGACGCAAGTGCGCAACCACTGTATATGACAACGAATCCGGGGATTGAACGAATTCAATCAATCCCCGGATTCGTTGTCATATACGAGGACGTTCCACAAATACCCTCCTCCGTATCACATGCTGGGGAACCATCCCGAAACCTTCAGGCCGGATCCAGGGCTGTCTTGACGTTTGCCAGCGTCTGGTCAACCAGCGTCTGGGCCCAGCGGGACGCCGTCCTCTCATTCCGCAGGTAGGCCGGCAGCCACTCCGGCGCGACGATACGGATGTCCAGTTGAACGACTGTGCCCTCCCCCTCGGGCGAGAGTCGCCAGGTCTGCGTTCCTTCCAGATCGCCTTCCAGACGCATGGCCAGCTTGTGTGGGGGCTCGAATTCGACGCAGCGCGCCAGGCAGTCCAGCTTCCGCGCTGCCAGTTCCACCGTGGTGCGGAGCACAGCGCCGACGCCGGGCGTCTCGCTGCGCTCCGTAACCCGATCCTCAAACGGCGTCAGCTCGGCCGGATCGACGTGCGGATTGCAGAGAAACTCAAAGACGTCGCCGGCGGGCTGATTGATGAGTGTGCTGCCTTCAGCGTGCAAAGCATCCATTTAACCCATCCCCTTCTGATCCGAAAATCATGGCTGATTCTGTGCTAAGTTCTGGACTTCAGCAAATCCAAAAGCGGTGAAGGGAGGACCGTTACAAGGAAATTGTCAGCACGCGCTCCTTTCATCGCGTTAGGTTAGTGGTCTTATGAACCTTGAGAAAATAATTCGGGTACGGGCGACTCGGCTCCGGCCGGCCT
>JBHHXF010000084.1:0-10177 GCA_046756905.1 Anaerolineae bacterium
GCAAGATTTGGATGGGCACGGGCGGCATCTACGGGACGGGGCATGGCATCGCTGCCTTCGACCTGGCACAGAAGACGTTTGAGCAGCCCCTGACTACGGTCAGCGCCGTCCCATCCACTGAGTTCATGACGGGCCTGCCGTACAACTACATCACAGACCTGGCGGTGGGTCAGGAGGGCACGCGTTGGGAGAACTACGTGTGGGCCGGCACGGGCAACAAGCGGGAGCGTAAATACGGCGCCGGTGCTCTGCTGTTGAATACCCAGGGAACGCGTGACCCTTCAGACGACACGTGGACCCAGTTTACGAAAGAAGGGACCGACGACGACGGCGAGAAACCCTGGACCGGCCTGGCCAGCAACAACATCACCGCTCTGGTGATCGACGGTGACTACGTCTGGCTTGGTACCCAGCCGGCCACCTGGGAGACCTCTCGCCGTGGCGGCGAGTGGACGGACGGGGGATTGAGCGTCTACGATGGTGAGCAGTGGACGATCCGCACCGACGACAACACCGGCGGTCAATATGCCGGCATGCTCGACGACAGAATATCAGCCCTCGCCATCGGCTGTGAGGGAAAACTGTGGATCGCTCTGGGCAGTCTGCGAGACAACAGTGGTCTGGGATTCAACATACTGGACACCATGGGCGACCCGCACAACGTGAGCAATGACGAATGGGGAACGCCAATCCAATACACGACCATTCCGTCCAACCTGGTCACGGGGATCGCTACCGACTGCGCCCACAACCAGTTGTGGATTGCAACCTCGCCCTTCTTCACCGGATTCGGCACGCAGGGGGGTGGTGTGGCCCGATACGAGTACGACACCGGAAGATGGACTTCATGGATCGCCAGAGACGGGATTGAGTCGTTCGCAGAAGGCAGAAATGATGCCTTCGTCATGTCGATCACGGTTGGCCGCGATGGGACGGTGTGGGCCGGCACCTGGGGGACCCGCGACATGGATCGGTCGGAGTTGATCGACAACTGGCCATACGTGCCGGCAGCCATCAACTGGTTCCGCGATGGCATCTGGTCCAACCAGGTATTTCCCAATGATGGTTGGGTCTCGTCCATCGCCATAGATGAGGACAGCAACACATGGGCCGGCACGTCGCGCGGCGGACTGGACATAGCCCATCCAGATGGCAAGGAGGACGACGGCATAACGGGCCGGGCTGACGGCGGCATCAAACTCACCTCCGATCAGGCGACGTGGGAGACCTGGATGGCCGGCAACTCGGACCTGCCGGCCAGTGACATCGAGGTCATCCGTATTGCCCCCAACGGTGAGGTATGGGTGGGGACGAACGGTTGGGGCATCATGCGGTTTCACCCGAAGGAGCCAATCGACACCACAACAAATGTCACGACTTCCCCAAACCCCTCGGTGATTGATCGCACGGTGACGCTTACGGCAAGTGTAACGGCAAACTTGCCGAGCCCTGACCCACTCACAGGTACGGTCCAATTCCTGTCGGACGGCCTGCCCATCGGTGATCCGGTTGGACTGGTAGATGGTAATGCTAGCACTACCACGTCTTTCAGTTCAACGGGCACGTTTACCATCACGGCTCAGTACAGTGGAGACGCCCATTTCAACCGCAGTACCGGCTCCTCGCTCCACACCGTCACAGCAGAACCGCCAACGATTACGCATACGCCTACTGTCACAGACACACCGATAGCAACCGCGATGCCTACTGTCACACTCACACCAACGAACACGCCTTTTGTGGGACAGGAGCGGATACATTCGGTTTTCTTGCCCCTCGTGGCCGGCAACTGGTTTGGCCGGCCCATTCCCGTACCCACGGCCAGGCCCTACACTGCGACGCCTACTGCCACACAGACCGTGCCGGCGACATCTACACCCACGCCAACACAGACGCCGACTGTCACCGTGACACCAACACAAGCCCCGCCCACCGCAACACCAACTGCCACGGTCACGTTGACGCCAGAAGTCACCGCAACTGTGACTCAGACGCCCACGCCAATACCGACCGGCGTGTGGTGTCCGGGTTCCAGCCCAGCCTGCGCCGATGCGGACATTCCGGTGTTTCCGCTCAAGGACCTGTACGATGTCACTTTCGTTGACTCAATGCGCGGATACATCGTAGGTGAAGAGGGACATGTGTGGCGAACGACAGATGGAGGAAACCACTGGACGCCGAGCCAGTGGGGCACCGCCACCCTGCGCGACATCTTCATGGTCAGCTACCAGGTCGGCTTCGTTGCCGGCGACGACAAGACCCTATTGCGAACTACCAACGGGGGCGACTATTTCGAGCGGATGACGATGCCACCCATCATGATAGATGACGTGGAGGATTTCTGGTCTGTCTATGCATTTTCACAAAGCGAGGCCTGGGCCCTGGGCCACATACGCGGCACTATCCTGCACATGGACGGCCAGCAGTTTGACTACGTGGGCTGGAAGGGCTTCCCCTACACCGGACTCGCCATGCCCTCACCGGACCAGGGTTGGGCCATCACAGAGAATGGCAACATCTACAGATTTAACGGCACGTGGAGCGAGTCCCCCACGTTCCACGCCTCCGGTCCCCTGCGGGCTATCGAGATGAGTTCAGCTTCGGACGTCTGGGCAGCCGGCGACAATGGCATGGTCGTCCGTTATTCCAATGGGCGTTGGGCACAATCCCAGATCAGTGGTGCCTTCCATGGTGGCGGGATTACCGGGCTACACGTGCGGGCGCCGGACAACGTGTGGGTGACGGCTGTCATGGGCGCTGGAGATCGAGCGGATACCGCTATCTATCGGTACCAGGGCAACCGGTGGGAACAAGTGGCCTACACCTATGTCGCACAACTGAATGGCATCTGGGTTGACGACACGCTTGGCGTCGGCTGGGCAGTCGGCAAAGATGGCTTCATCATGAGATATGTGATTCCATCCGAGTAACACCCAATGCTCGTAGTAAGGCACGCAGCGGAGCGGAGTGCCGTCGCGTAGCAGAAGGTGGTCAAACCCGACGCCATTCCGCTCCGTGGCTTACTACCAACCTTTCGAGGTATCCTATCAATAAACTGGGGCAGAGCACACTTAGCGCCGGTTGAGTAGGCTTGGAGCGTAGCGGAAAGCCGTATCGAAACCCTCGTCCTGAGCCTGTCGAAGTGAAGCGGGTTGGCCGCAGAGCCGCTCGCATCCTCGGTTTCGATACGCTGGCTTCGATACGCTACGCTACTCAGCCCAAGTCGCTACCCTTCGACAAGCCCCCTTCGACAGGCTCAGGACGCCGCTCAGGACGTCGCTCAACCGGCGGATGCTCGCTGCGTTATTTGGCCCAGCCGCTACTCAAAACAGCGTCGCCCCAAAACATTGAGAAGATACCTTTCGAGAATGATTCGTACTGGAAGCGGGTATGAGAATAGACCGAGCGCAAGGTATCCCGGTCGTTGTTTGGATTGTTGCGGCACTTGTGCTGATACAGATGGGTTTCGTTGGCAACAGTCGCGCCCGGGCCGGCCTATCGCCGGCGTCAACCTCCACGCCGGCAACAGCCACATCAACAACGACTCCGACAGCGACGTCCACCGCCGGCATTGTCACACCCGCTCCATTGGGCTCATGGGTCAACTGGCACGACGGCGACTGGCCAACGAATGCCCTCTCCCTGGAAGATATTGAGTTGCGGGGTGTCTACTTCCCTTCCGCCGACGAGGGCTGGGCTGTCGGCTTCGGGAAAAGAGGACTTCCTGGCTGGGATGATGTGGCAATCATCCTGCATTACCAGAACGGCGAGTGGACCGCGGACGAGAGTCTGCCGTTGGCAGACCGCAAAGATATGAGACTGCACGCCATCGACGGGACCGGCCCCGACAACATCTGGGCCGTGGGCAAAGATCTGCGCCCCCTGTTCTTCGGCGATGGCGATGTGGCGGCCATCATTCACTACGACGGAGAGAGATGGACTGAGTATAACATTGAACCTCTGCAGCGCGCCGCTCGTGCCGTGCTGACGGATGTGGACATGGTCCTCGGCGATGATGGCATTGAGGGATGGGCTATCAGTGAACGGAGTGCTGACGGCCAAGGGGGTTATGTGCTCCACTTTGTTGAGGGACAATGGGAAAGGCAAGCGTCGCTCAACGGGAAGATTCTGTGGACTATCGACATGGTGGACGCAACAGAAGGTTGGATCGTCTCCGAGGACCAGCGGCGCGGCATCAATTTCTTTTACTGGTACCACAATGGGCGGTGGGCTGACCGATCCAGTTGGGGCGGTCCGATGTATGGCATCTCCATGGCCGATCCTCTATACGGGTTGGCTGTCGGAGAATTGGACCACGCCGATGAATACTACGGTGAATGCCACACAGAGCCTCCCATCTCTGGATGCGGCTGGAAGCAGCACCCAGGAATACGGGTTGAAGGAGCGCAACTCCAGGCAGACTTTCAGGCTGTTCAGCTTCTATCCAGGTATGATGGTTGGCTGGTTGGGACCCACCGCACCAATGGCAGCACAGTCGTCCATTACGCACGCCTGACTCAGGAGGTGAGTCAGGCGACAAGGGATGCCATCAACTGGCAACTGATGTCCGTTGAAGATGATCCCAGGAAGGACATGTACGGTCTCTTTATGCTGCCCGGCTCGGAAGGATGGGCCGTGGATGGCTGGGCAGTCGGTGAGGGCGGGGCTATTTTGCACTACGAGGGGCCGGCGCAGCCGGCCACTGCAACACCCACCCCGACAGCCACTGCCACATCCACCGGCACAGCCACTGCGACCGCCAGCCCGATACCGACAGCGACGATTTCGCCCACACCCACACCATCGACGACCCCCACGCCTAGTCCGACAACGCAACCTACGCGGCAGCACCTGTATCTTCCCTTCCTGGCTCGAAACAGGGCGGCCAGGTGACAACAGCTCCCCCCTAACCGAGGGGCCTCTTAGCCGGCATGCCAGGTCGGCGCGGATACCTCTCCGGCGTTGGCGCTCTTTTCTCAATAACCACCAGATGCAGTGGCTCGTCCAGGGCCGGCAGCCGATAGGCGATGGTGCTGTAGTGGGCGCCGCCCAGGACCTCGATAGCCTTCTCAGCCCGTCGTAGCTCATCGCTTGGGTCGGTGCCCTTCTGGGCGACAAACCAACCACCAATGTGCAGAAGCGGCAGCGCGTACTCCACCAGCACGGCCATCTCTGCGACGGCTCGCGCAACAGCAACGTCGAACCGTTCTCGGTAGTTCGGATCCGGCCCTACCTCCTCGGCCCGGCCCCAAACCACACTCACATCCTCGAACCCCAGTTGATCGATCATGTGTTCCAGGAAATTGGCCTTCTTCCGCGCCGACTCCACCAGGAGAACATGCCATGCCGGCTGCGCGATCTTCAGCGGCAGCCCGGGAAAGCCGGCGCCGCTCCCGATGTCGACCAGCGACGTCTGATCCCCCAGGCCGGCAACGTCGAGGGCCAGATTAACCGCTAGCGAATCGGCGAAGTGCCTGATCTGGACGTCTTCGTAGTCAGAAATCGCAGTCAGGTTTACCCGCTGGTTCCAATCAACCAACTCCTCGTAGTACTTCTGGAACATCTCAAGCTGGGCCGGCGTCAACTCGATACCCAACCTGGCAGTCACAGCACGCAACAGGTTCATATATCCATCTCCCTGTCACTCACACCTTCCCCGTTTACAGATTCCGGCAAACCTTGCGAAGGTTCCACGTGACCCTGGCAATAGGAGCATTCTCGTCTGACAAAGGCGATTCCGGCTATGAACTCCTCGTCGAACCTTTGCAAGGTTTGCGAGCACAAAGGACTAACAGCGAAACCCAGCCTTGACATTTCTGAGATTTGTGCTATACTATCATCGGAATTTGGATGGTCGGCACCCGTATCTTATTTGACGTTTGACCGTTACAACATCATGAGCAGCCGGGGGATGCCCGGCATTCAGAGTACATCAGGAGCGTCACTTTCACCCCATGCATATCTTGGTTGTGCGGAGCAGCAGCTTACTTGGCAGCGGTACGACGCCGGCTTTGGTCGGCGATCGACGGTCTTGCCTGGGCTTCTTCCGCGGATGGAGTGCGTGTAGTCTATGCTGATATTGTTCATGATGTGGTGAGCAATTATACCACAAACCAGCCGGCAGAGGAGTGTCCTCTGCCGGCTTTCTTTTTGTCCAAACGTCCCTGCAAGAAAGGAGGTCCCGAATGACAATTCTTGCACCTGAACGATCCACCGCCATCGGTCTCTCGGAGCCGTTGGCCCAGGTCGATCCTGATCTCTTCGCCGCCATCAAGCACGAAGAATGTCGGCAGCTCGAAGGGATCGAGTTGATTGCGTCGGAGAACTACGCGAGTCGGGCCGTCCGCGAGGCCATGGCCTCAGTGATGACGAATAAATATGCTGAAGGCTACCCCGCGAAGCGCTACTACGGCGGTTGCGAATTTGTCGACATAGCCGAAACCCTGGCCCGCCGGCGAGCGCTGGAACTCTTTGGCGCTGACCACGCCAACGTGCAGCCTCACTCAGGCTCCCAGGCAAACTTTGCCGCCTATCTCGCGCTCCTGGAGCCGGGTGACACGATTCTGGCCATGAGCCTGGCCCATGGGGGCCATCTGACCCACGGGAGTCCGGTCAACCTGTCAGGCCAGATATTCAACATCGTATCCTACGGGGTGGATCGCGAAACCGAGCAGATCGACTTCAATGAGGTCGCCGCTCTCGCCCGGCAGCACCGACCGAAGCTAATCCTGGCCGGTGCGACAGCCTACCCGCGAACCATCGACTTCGCCCGCTTCAAGGCCATCGCTGACGAAGTGGGGGCATACTTCATGGTCGATATGGCCCACATCGCCGGCCTCATCGCCGCCGACCTGCACCCCGACCCGGTTCCCTTCTGCGACATTGTTACATCCACCACCCACAAGACTTTGCGGGGTCCACGTGGGGGTTTTATTCTGTCCACTGCGGAGCACGCCAAAGCCGTTGATCGCGCTGTCTTCCCGCGAACCCAGGGCGGCCCGCTCATGCACATCGTCGCAGCGAAAGCGGTGGCTTTTTTGGAGGCCCTTCGGCCGGAATTTGTGGATTACCAACACCAGATCATCCTAAACGCCCAAGCTCTTGCAACCCGCCTGAAGAATAACGGCATCCGCATCGTGTCCGACGGCACGGACAACCATCTGCTCCTGGCCGACCTCACGGACACCGGCGTGACTGGAAAGGAAGCCGAGAAAGTGCTGGAGCTTGCCGGCATCACCGTGAACAAGAACATGATCCCCTTCGATGAGCGCTCCCCCTTCGTCACCAGTGGGATTCGCCTGGGATCGCCGGCTGTCACCACACGCGGCTTCTCCGAACACGAAATGCACTTGATTGCGGACTGGATCGCGCGCACCCTGGCACATTTCGACGAGCCGGCTGTCCTTCACCAGATTCGAGAAGAGGTCATGGATTTGTGTCTGCGCTTCCCGGTGCCGGCCTCGGCCTGCATGATCGAGGGAGCCATTCAGGCACCCTTTAGCAACAACGGGGACAGAGGTACCCAGGTCAATTTCTGAAGATGTTCAGCCTTTCAGGAATTTGTTTCCGAAGCCTGAACCTGCTTGCAATCGTCACTGCTATTCTGAACGCAACAGGCCCCCGATCTTCAGCGGAATCAGGGGTCTCACAGGTGCCGGCGGAGACGCCGGCCGCGGCAATGGCGCCGCTCGCGGTTCCCCCACGACAGGAACCGCTCACACCCGCCAGCTAATCTCCATTGGCCGTTGCCGGCTCCCACCCAGCCCCCTCGGCGCTATACGCGCAACGAGCCAGGCTGACGCCGGCTTAACGTACTCTTTTGTCTTCCCATTCCCCGTATGGTATAATCTCCACCGCCTGATACTAACACACTGCACTTCATCATCAACTGAAGATGTGAGGAGGGCCGCATGGAAATTTCAACCAAGGAGATGAAGCGGGTTGCGCTAGTTACGGTCGGTGGCCGCATTGATCACGAGACATCACCGGAACTGGAGGAAACTCTGCAAAAACTCATCGATGATGGGAAGTTCAACCTCGTTATAGACTTGGAGGATGTCGAATACATCAGCAGTCGGGGTCTGCGGGCTCTCCTGGGCGCACGCAAGACAGTCCGTCGTTGGAATCGGGGAGACGTCAGACTGGCCAACCCGCAAGACTACATCCGCGAGACGTTCGACCTGGTTGGCTTCACCCAGTTGTTCGAGATGTACGACGATCTTGCCGAAGCCGTGGGCAGCTTCTAGCACACCTGTGTACAACAATCGCCGGTCGAGCCTGAGGCCCCGTCTCAGGCTCTTTCTTGTCCCACCTTCTGGCCAATGAAGACGAACAGCTATCACATGGGAACAGATTCAGAGTTCGAGCTGACCGTTCATGCCAGAGCCGAGAATTTGGCGCGCATTGCTGCCTTTCTCGGCGACATTGCTGAGCAGTGGGGACTGGGACCGAAGGAAACCTTCGACGTCCAGATGGCGGTGGACGAGGCGTGCACAAACATCATGGAGCACGGCTATGGTGGGGATGAGAGCGGCACCATCGAGATCGTCTGCCGGCAGACGGACGCAGGATGTGCCATCTCGATCCGCGACTTCGGCCGCGCCTTCGACCCCGACGCGGTGCCAGAGCCCGACATCGAAGCGCCTATGGAAGAACGGCCTGTCGGTGGCCTGGGGTTGTTCTTCATGCGGCAGTTGATGGACGATGTGCATTTCCACTTCGATGAGGCGGAGGGAAACGTTCTCACGCTGACCAAGCGATGGAAACCCATCGTGGTTCGGACGCCGGCTGAGGCCCAAGAACTGCGCGTGGTCGCCCCGCGTGGCCGGTTGGACGCTGATCTGGCCCGGCAACTGACGCCCGTGCTGGCGAAACTGATGGGTGAAGGTCTGTATCGCCTCATCATCGACTTTCGCCACACGACCTACGTCTCAAGCAGCGGCCTGCGCGCGCTGCTGACGGCGGCGCGCCAGGCGCGCGCCCATGGTGGCGATGTGAAGCTGTTCGGCCTGGAGCCTCAAGTGCGCAAGGTCTTCCGCATGTCCGGGTTCGATCTCATCTTCCCCATTCTCGACACGGAAACAGCCATCATTCGCGCCTACCGCGTCACGCCTCCGGACCCATCATCCCCTCAGCCGGCTGGCAATTCCAATCGTTAACATAAACACGTACGCCAGATCCACCAGGAAGTAAGAGTTGTCCAACAGGCCATGTGCCAGGGTGTACACCATGCTGGACATCAGGCCCAGCACGAGAACCTGACCGTTCTCATCTAGCCGCCGATACAGTTGCCAGGTTGTCTGAAAGAAGGCGTAAACCAGCCAACCCAGCGCCACGACGCCGAGAATGCCCAGACGTGTCCAGAAATCAAGGATCAGGTTGTGGGGGTGAGAGAGACTGGGGTCATCTCGAGCCCCGGCCAGGATGTAGTGCTCGCGATACTGGTACAGGAAGTTGTCCAGACCCACGCCGAAAACGGGGTGGTCGCGAATCATGTGTACCGCCGACTGCCACAGCTTGATTCGGCGGTAGGTGGAACTGCCCGTCGACAACTCAAACAACGAGTTGATGCGCGCGGTGCCGGCAAGGGGTAGCACGCTCAACGCGAGCGCCAGAATGGCCGCAACTGCGCCCGTCAGCGCACGCCGGCCCCGCACAAGACCCACGAACAGCACCGCCGCCGGCAATCCCACCAGCCACGCCGCGCGGCTGAAGGTCAGGAATAGAGCGCCGGTTATGATCAGGCCGGCCACGGCGTAGAACAGCCGGCGCCATTGCGCCGGTCCCCACACTGCAACCACGCCGGCTATCGGCACAATCCGCCCCAGGAACAGACTCAGATTATTGGGCGATGGGTACACACCCCGCATGCGCCGCACACCCTCGGCAACGATGACATCCCCTGAGAAGATGTACTGATAGAAGCCATAGAGAGAAACGAGGAGGCCGGCCACCACCAGCACATCTACCAGTCGCCATAACTGAGAGCGCGACAGCCCCGACGATCGAACGAGGAAGTACAGCAAAGCTGAGTCGATAACGACCACCCGCAGTTCGTGGAAGGCGACGCCTGTGTTGGCGGCGACGAGGGGTGAGATGAGGCTGATGATAACGAAAAAGATCACCGCGAAGTCGAGGGATGAGATGCGGGATGCGGGATGCGTATTGCGTATTGCGT
>JBHHXF010000085.1:0-10176 GCA_046756905.1 Anaerolineae bacterium
ACCCAGATGCCTTCGACCAGGATCCGGTCTTGCGAGAGACGCTGGCCGCCGGCCACCGCCGGCAAGCGCTCCAGCGTGACCGGATCGTACATACCGACCTCAATGAAGTATTCACCGGCCGGCGCGGCCGGATCAACCCTAATGTCAATCGGGTCGACGATGACCTCTCCGGGCAGCCACCCTGTTGTTGGCCGAGTTTCGTTCACTGGAAACGTATCCTCTTGCCCCCACATGCCAATGACAACGTTCATCAGATGCGTAAAGACCTTGTAGCTCTTATCCGTCGGTCCGAGGGCCTGCCAGTACAGGGTCAGGTGAAACTTGTCGCCGGGCTTCGCTGTCTGCGGTTCGATGTCATATCCCAGGAACGTCACATCGGCGCCTAGTTCGATCCGCTCGGGGTGCGAAATGTCGGTCGGTACGTCGAAACGCCGATGCGCGATGGCGACTGTGACATCCGTCAGCCTGACAGGAGGTGCAAATGCCACGCCTGCGTTGTCACGAACAGTGAGCTGCAGGGGTTGGATGCCGCCGTGGTTGCCGGCTGGTACTCGGATACGATGCTGCGTGCGGAAGACATCGCCGGCCTGCCACCGAATCATCGGATACGCTGGCGATATCGGGACAGTTGAGTCGCCCAATTGCAGTTCCAACTGGCGGTCGATGCCAGGGCCCTGGTGTGCCTGCCAGAACAGAGTGACGTCCATCTCACCGCCAGGGGTTGTCTCTGTCGGGTCAAGATCGTACCCCAGTAATTCTAACCCGCCGAAGAAAGCGGTCATAGGGTGTGCAATGGACAGTTCTTCAACTGTTGGCGGTGTGGCTGGCCGGTTGATTGTGACACGCCCGAGATGCAGGTCCAATGGCTGAAGATTGTTCTCGGCGGCGTAAAAGACTATGTCTAGGTTGTATTGGTTGGGTGGTATACCGGCCGGTAATGTAATTGGATGGCGACCCAGAACCACCTCGCCGGTCGCCCAGCGATACGTCGGGTACCAAAAGCCGGCCAGTTGACCGTCCTCGACGGCCCATAAGAATCCCTGGTCATCTCGCAGGCGTAAGGATACCTTGTAGTTCCGGTTCATGGGCGCCAGCGCCTGCCAGTAGAGCAAAACATCTAAAGGCTGATCAGCCGGTGTAGGTTCGCCCAGCAAGTCATAACCCGCCAGTCGAACTTCGGGTACGGGACTGATCCCCAGAGGATAATTGATCTCAGAGGTGAAGAGCGCTGTAGGTGGCAGCCGGTAGTACTGCAACTCCAGGCCGTGAAATTTAACATCGACGGTCATCCGCTGGCCGGCGCGGTCCAGCAAGGCCAGCACCACGCCATTGGGGTCCACCACCTCATCTTGCCAGAGAACTACCCATAGTCCCCGGTGATTGGCCGCAAACCGATCCAGCTCTTCGGTTACAGCCAGGGTTACAACATCGGTGATGGAAGGGGAAGGCGATGAGTGTCGGGGTATCGGTATCCAATCATCACCGCGATAGTAGTACTCAAACACGGGGAAGAAATGGCCAGAGAGTAAGAGAACGCCCTCGTCTTCGCCTACGTTTTGTTCCAGAAACTGAGCCAGTCCACGGAAGTCATCGCGGGCATACGCAGGATCGAAATATATATTGGATGCACTCTGTACTGCTGTTGTCGAGAGGAATAGCAGGGCGCCAAGGCCGACCAAAGACCCGATGACGCGTACCGGCAACGCATCTGTTCGACGGGGCCAGATGGCCCGCAGGCCAGCCGCTGCCAGGAGGTAGAAGGCCGGCGACGCCACCAACAGGTATCGAGGTGCAAATTTCGGTCGATCCCGAACGATCAAGTAGAGAGCCACGAGCGGTACCAGCAGGAGTAGCGTACTCAGAACCACGCTGTCCAGCGAGCCACGTTCCCGAACCAGCGATCCGAGGACACCAATGGCGATCAGGGTGAGGAAGCCGATCATCGCCCACCGTGCCAGGTCCCCGTGCAGTGTTCCACCAACGCTGAAAGCCAGGAAAGTGCGCTGTGCTACCCACTGGAAACTGAGCTTCCCCGGCCAGTAGGATAGCGCCTGGTGCCGATAGTGGTCAATCAGGAACGGCATCCAGGGAAGTGTTGCCAGGATCAGCACGATCTGCGACAACAGCCAGAATATGAACGGTCGAGGGAGCAGCGGAGCGGCCTGATGATGGCCGGCTACGACGCCCAAAACCTGCGCCCGTCTCCAGGCGCGCCCGCCCCAAACACGGATAACCCACCAGACTACAAAGACTCCATGAGCCACAACGATCATCCATGCATAGTAGTGGGTGTAGACCGCCGCCACAGTGGCTGCGATGTACACCAACCAGGCCCGTCGCCGGCCCGTCAGAGCGCGTAGCAGCGCCAATGTCGCCAGGAGCGAGAGGGCCGTCGTCTGAGCATACATTCGCGCTTCCTGGGCATACCACAGTTGCAGCGGAGCAATGGTCAACAGGAAAGCCGCCACCAGCCCAGTGGGACGGTCGAAGAGCTCGCGGCCGACACGGTAGCTCAGCGGGATTATCAGCACGGCGGCAAACAACGATAAGAACCGGGCTGCAAACTCGCTCGTGCCGGCCAGTTGGGTCCAGAAGTGGAGCAGGTAGATGTAGAGCGGTGGGTTGAAGTCGCCGGTTGTGATGGTTGCTAGGTCTTGGCTGGCCAACCACACGCTGAACCCCTCATCGTACCACAGGCTCTGGTAGTCGAGACGGTAGATGCGCATGGCAAAGCCTAGCAGCGTCAGGCCGAGGAGGAGGATGGAGAATGGAGAATGGAGAATGGAGAATGGGAGATGAGATTCATCTTCCATCGTTCGTTCTCCATTTTCCATTATCCATTTTCCATTATCCATTTTCCATTATCCATTTTCCATTATCCATTTTCCGTCGTCTTCCAACGCTACAACCTAACGAATGGTCAGCGTTCCCAGCACGACGTGATCTCGCTCCTCGCTGTCTTGAGTCACGGGGAGCCGGCTGTTGTTCACCGGGTCGTACATGGCGGCAATGAGACGGTAGTCGCCGGCTGGAATTCCAGGACCCAGGGACAGTGTATGCGAATCAGTGATGACCTCGCCGGGAAGCCAGCCAGCCGTGGGGCGCTCCCAGTTGGCCGGCGCGCTGTCGTGCTGAGCGATGACCTGATCGTCCGAAGATAGAACTTGCACCGTCACCTTAAAGTTCCCGTTGATCACCGCACTGGGCTGCCAGTATAGCGTGACATCGAACGGCTCTGCGGATTGGACCGACTCTTCGATGTCGTAACCGAGGAGGCGGACTTTCTCGGTCAGTTCTGCGTTTAGAGTGTGCTGCATCGGTGGGACTTGGGTGATCATGTCATCGCGCGGGGCAATCTCGATGGTCGCCAGGCGGACATCCGGGCCACCAATGGGCAGCCACCGCAGGCGATGGGCTGGCAGTGGCCGGCCATCCGCGTCCACCACACTGAGAACGATGGTGGCTATGCCCGGCGGGGCATCAGCCGGAACGATGATCCGATGCTGCCCCTTGAGCACGTCCCTCGTTCGCCACTGGCTGGTCGGATAGTCCGCGTCGGTGGGCGAGACGGTCTTTTCGGCCAACAACCGCCCATCAGCGCCAACCAGTCGAAGCCACAGCCGGTAGTCGCTGCTAAGACTCTGGAGAGCCTGCCAGTACGTCGCCAACGGAATCTCATCCCCGGGCCGGCGCACGTGGGTTGCCAGATCGAATCCCAGAAGCCTCAACTGGCGGCCGAAGTCCACATCTCTGGACACCTGAGGTCGGACATCTCGAGGCGAGATTATCCCGTCTGGTCGCACGACCTCAATCTCACCCAGATTGATCAAGGAGTCTCCGACACTCTCCCACAAGGCGTCGCCGGAGGCCGGATCGTACACGCGGAGCCCAAGATGATAGATGCCGGGCGGTGTACCGGGATTCACCTTGAGTTCCTGCCGCTGGCGCAACACGGAGTTCGGTTCCCAGGTGGATGTCGGGTGGAGACCCCTGAAAGGGGCTGCATCGCTCTGGCCCCACACGTTGCCAAAGCGATCCATCAAAGTAACGACGATGTGATAGTCGGCCTTCAGTTTAGTCTTCGGTTCCCAGTAGAGATCGGACAAGAACACCTCGCCGGCCCGCGCCGGATTGTGAGACACCGTGTATCCGTGAAATGCAAGTTGTCCACCCAGCTCTGTTATCTCGCCCCGTAGGCCGGCCGGCGCTTCCGCCAGGTGCGGATCATCGCTTTCGTACACGGCCGCTATCACCGGGATGTTCAATCCCTCGAAGGAAATTTGACTACTTCGGAAGAGGTTCTGGTCTAGCCAGGCGCGGACCGGGGGGTGCGGCGACATGAACCATAGCCGATCGTAACGCTCCATCAGCGCACGGACTTGGTTGGGGAAGTCCCGCTTCAGGTGCGTCCCAAATCTCGGCACGGCGTCGAGAGGCGCGTCTTCGCCCAGGTAGTACTGAAACGCCAGCGTGAGAACGCCGTCGCTGAGGATCAGTGCATCATTGGGACCGCGATGTGTCTGGAAGTAGCGTGCCAATCCTCGCAGATCATCTTTGAGATACCGGGGATTGGTGAAATAGTTACTTGTGGACAGAAGCGTACCGATAACGACAACGGCTGTGGCTGCAACTAGGACCGGGCGGGAGCGACGGAGAAGGGCTAGCAGGCCGGCGCTCAGCAATAGGTAGTAGGCCGGCGACACAATCATCAGGTGGCGCGCGCCCTGATACATCGGTTTGACGTATGACGCCGCGTAAAGGGTTAGGATTGGCACGAACAGATACCCCAGCGCGAACACCGCAGTGCCTCGCTGATGGATCGCCAACGCTACCAGACCGGCCACCAGAAGACCCAAGAACACGAGGTCCAGCGGATATACGCGGTGGAAGCTGACCGACAATCCAAGGCTGAAGGCGTTCCACAGGTCGCGGAGCATAATCCACAGTGGAACGAAGTAGAAATCTCGCTCCGGGCCCAGCCCGAGCCGCCGGATGACGAACGGTATGACCGGCAGCGTGATCAGGCCGGCCACGCCCATGGGGACCAGCAACCACCAGCGTCGCCGGCGCACGGCTTGAATGGCGACATATAAGCCCTGGAAGCCCAGCAGGAAGAAGGCGCTGTAGTGAGTGTAAACCATAGCGGCAGTGATGCCAAAATAAACCAATGCCCAACGTCTCTCAGGCTCGCCGTTGCCGACGGCCCGAATCAGTGTGTAGATAGAAGCTACGCTGAATGCCACCAGCAGGGTATACATCCGAATTTCCTGAGCATACCAGAGGTACAGGGGGGAAAGCGCTCCCAACAGTGCGGTGAAGAGGCCGGCGGTGCTGCCCAAGAGACGGCGTCCCAGCACATAGAGCAGAGGAATCACTAGCAGACTCGCCATCACTGACAGGTACTTGGCGACAAATGTGTTGGCCCCAGCTACAGCCATCAGACCATGCAGAAGCAGGAAGTATAGAGGGGGCTGTGTGTCCTGCGTTGACACGTCTTGAATCACGATCTTCCCCGAGAGAATGAAGGGCACACTCTCTCGGGCCCGGTATAGGCTGAGGCTCTCATCACTCCAGATACTTTTGCCGTCCAAATCGTACGTTCGGACGGCAAAAGCCAGCAGGATGAGGCCGACAAGACAGGCCAGGACGAGCAGGCGTTTAGACATTGGTTGATGTAGCTCTGGAATCGTGCTCCTCACACTACAGCGATAACCTTATGAATGATAGTCTATCTTGTTCCGCTGGTCAATTCGCCGGCAGAACTTCTAGGTCGGCCAGGGGGATGCTGTTGACGGCCGGCTCTCCGACGCGATACAGACGCTCTTCGGTCTCCAACACGTACATGCCCACCTCCAAGTGATACCTGCCGGCCGGTGCATCACGCTTGATGGTTAGGTGATATGTGTCCCGGACCACCTCGCCTGGTGACCAGCGCGATGTCGGGTAGTTACCACGTAGAGGTTGGGTATCGTCCTGCGCCCAGATAACCTTGTCATCGCCCAAAAGGTGCGTAAACACCGTATAGTTCCGACCCATGTCCGCCAATGCTTGCCAATACAGCACCAGGTCGATCGTCTCCCCCGGGTGGGCGCTTTGAGCCGATAGCTCATAGCCAACCAGCTTCGCCTGACCGCCCAGGTCAAAGTCGACCGGATTGGGGATGTCGACCTGGCTCCCGGCGGGTACCAACTGCACAGCTTTCAGAGGGAGCCACTCGGCGCCATCGGCGAGACGCAGCCGGCCATGTGTGGATAAATTGTAGAACCCGATTGCAATCCATGTCGATTGGGGTACCGTAGCCGTGGCCGGCACCGGTAGTCGATAGGTGTCCTCGAAAACAGCGCCCGGCTGCCACTCGCTGGTGGGTGCGGTGCCGCGACCGGGGTAACTGTCCCGCTGGCTCAGAATCGCGTTATCCTCTCCTACCAAGTGAATGAACAGGCTGTAATCTCTGTCGATGGGCTTGAGCCCTTGCCAGTAGAGCTTTACCGTGAGGTCTTCACCCGGTTGGGCGGCTTCGGGCGTGATGTCATATCCCGCGAGGGCGATCTGGTCACCGAACACCACGCCGCTCAGCGGGCGGGGGACGGCATCAATCTGGCTTTCCGCCAGGGCCGGCGGTGGTGTGTAAGCCGGCCGAATTACGCCCAGAGCCGCGTAAAGGGCGATGCCGCCCATCAGCAGCGCGAGAGCGGTCAGCAATCGCGGTCGATGGGGACTCGGCGCCAGCGTCGCCAGGCCAGTGAACAGCATCACGTTGACGGCGGAGATGGCTGGAAACAGCAGGCGTCCCTGAGTCGCCGAGGTCAACATGGTCCAGCGTCCTAGACTGACGAACGTGATGGCCAACCATGCCATCAGGATTCCCAATCGGCCCAGGGTCGGCCAGTCTTGTGCTCGCAACCGCTGGTAGATAAAGATGATGAGGCCGGCTACGCCCAACAGCGTTAATAGGTCGAAAAAACGTAGAACCCAGCTCGAGGGGAGCACGTTGAACCAGCCGAAAACGGCCCAGAACGACCAGCGCAATCCCTGGAACTCCCGAAAAAGTTGGAGCGGGCTGGCCGGTGTAGTACGGTAGCCGAAAACCTGAAGCATCACGTTGAGACCCGTCGGGTCGCTGTACAGCGCCCAGTTGCGAGCGTACCACCAGCCGGCGATCAGTCCGGCGATGCCGAAGACCGTCATTGCCCAGCGCAGGAGATCCATCGGAGCGCGGCGCTGCCAGGCCAGCGCTAGCAATAGAGTTCCGGCCAAGACCCACAGCCCCAACCCGCTCAGCTTGCTTAGCGCCGCCAATCCGAGGACAATACCCAGCCCAACCAGCCGGCGATTGGATACGCCAAGATTCACCAACCGGAACAACAGAACCAGTGTGAGTGTAGCAAGGGCTATCACCAAATTGTCATTGTTAATTGAGCCGCTGATGAACAGGAACTGCGGATTGAGAGCCACGAGCAGTGCTGCGCCAATGGCCAACAGATGCGCGTCCTCGAGCCCTTGAGACCTCCGAGGTTTTCGTTGCAAGTTTGGCTGCGATGACGAAGCTAAGGAGTGTTGGTGGCTAGAATCTTCCGAAGTGGGTGAAAACCTCGGAGGTCTGCCCGTCCTGAACACCTCCAGGGTCAGTAGATACGTCAGCGCAACGGTCGCCGCTCCGAGCAGCACCGAAAGCAAGCGCGCCAGGTGAGCCGCGAGCGCAGCACCCCGCCAGGGAAATCGCTCTCGCGCTGTGTGTACCACGAAATTGGCGTTCCCATCGGCGCTGGCCCGTCCAACGGCGGCGTGGGGGTTGCGTTGAGTTATGCGCTCGATATTGCTGGTATCAATGGGGGCGACGAATGGAGCTACCAGGGCATAGTATAGCGGCGGCTGCGATCCTTCCTGGCGCCAGGGGCCCGGATGTTCGGGGTCCTGGACTGGGAGCGTGCCGGCCTCAGACACGTGTACGATATACTGGAAGTGCCATACCTCGTCCGGCGCTTCGAAAAGCGGCGTTGTCACACTGTAAACCGTCGCCAGCACGATGAACAACCCAACTGCGAAAAATTGTGCAGGGAAGCGGCGGAGCAGAGGGGCAATGGAGCTAGAATACATGGAATTGAGAGAGTATATCAGTCAGCGAGACCTGTACCCAAATCTGAACGTAGTGGGATTCAGGAATGAGCAAGTAGTTGGTTATAAACAGACATGTGTTGCGCGGCGATCTTGTCCCACGTGAAGGCCTGGGCTAATTGGGCGGCGCCCACACCGAGCTGCCGGCGCTGCTCTGGATCATCTATCAGGTCTCCCACGGCCCGGGCCAGGGCTTGGGGATCATCGGGCGGTACCAGCCGGGCGTTGACGCCGTCCGCCAGTTGAGGCTCGTCGCCGGCCGCCGAAGCCCCTTGTGTCTGAGTTGTCACCACTGGCAAACCGTGGGCCAGTGCTGCCATCAAGCTTCCACGCCGGAAGGATGCGCCGTCGCGATAGGGCAATACAGCCATGTCGGCTGCCAATAGATAAGCCGAAACCTGCTCGTTTGGAATGAACCCGGTCCATATAACCCGGTCTACCAGGTCTAGCCGGTCGATAAGGGTCTTCACCCTATCCAGGTACGCTTCATTTGTTGGATCGCTGGCTCCAACCTGTCCGCCCAGCATGACTAGCCGGCATTGATAGCCTAGCCGGACCAACTGGTCCAGACTGTGGATCAGAGTCTCACCTCCCTTGCTGGCATTCAGGAATCCGAAGTAGACCAGCATCGTCTCGTCACGCCCAATCCCGATCTCAGTGCGCCAGGCGTCGGCGGCAAAATTGGCCGGCGGGTTGGGGTGGATGTTGGAGCCGATGGGGATGAGGATTGGAGATTGGAGATTAGAGATTGGAGATTTGGACCGATCTGCGATCTGCGATCTGCGATCTCCAATCTCCAATCTCCGTCGGTCTTCTGCATTGGTGACGATGACTGCGTGGGACCAGCGGGCGGGTGACAGAGTGACCCACCAGCGGAGCGGGCCGGCCTTGGGGAAGAGGTACGGGACCCGCAGGTCGTGGTAGGTGACGGAGGTTCGGATTTCGGGCCGGCGCCGGCGCAGCCACAGCGGTAGAAAGTTGATGGCCGGGTGCATGGCGTAGGCGGCGGTCTGGTACTGGACGTGGACTATGGCTGGTTGGAGGTCGTCCAGGAGCGCATCGATGGTTCTGAGAGATAGCCACCCCCAGGTCTTGATGACGGGGTGGACGGTCCGCGCATCTGATGGGCCGGCCTCGACCGAGGTCACGACGTGGGCTTCTACACCGAGATCCGCGAGCGCACTTGTCAGCTCGCGTGTGTAGTCACCCATGCCACCTTGCATAGGCGGATACTCACCGCTGATGAAACAAACCTTCACAGCTCATAATCCTGATCGTAGCACCTGCCAGTAGGCAGCCATGCGCTCTCGGCGGAGCGGCCGCTTGTGGCCCAGAATCCACTTACTTACCTCCACGGCGATCTGGTAGGCATATGTCGCCAATAGAAATGTTCGCAGGAGGGTGGCCGGCCGCCGGCCATGATGCTTGCGGAAGTAACGCACCTTGCTGCGTTGGAAATGGATATGGCGCGCCGGCACCACTTGTTCGCTGGATTTTCCCTCGTGGTGAATCACCCGGGCTGTCGGCAGGTAGATTACGCGCCAGCCCCGATCTTTGATGCGCCGGCACCAATCAAGCTCTTCGGAGTACATGAAGAAGTCCTCGTCCAGCAGGCCGGCCTCCTTGATCGCTTCGCGGCGGGCCATCAGACAGGCGCCCACCACCCAATCGACATCCTGGATCGCATCGTCGGGCTGATCCAGAACGTAGTAGCGACGGGCCACGGGGTTGTCGGGCCACCACTGTTGGATGACTGTACTTTCCATAAACGCGGTTGCTAGTGTGGGATAACGCCGGCGCGAAGACTGAATCGTCCCATCGGGGAACCGAAGTTGCGGCCCTACAACCCCGACATCGGGCTGCGAATCCATGAACGAGACCATCGTCGCCAGGGCATCATCCACAATTTCTGTGTCCGGGTTCAACAATAAAACATACCTCGGCAATATGGAAGGGGGAAAATGGAAGGGGGAGGACGGAGGCGAGAGATTTCCATTCTCCAACCCTTCGACTCTGCTCAGGACAGGTCTCCATTCTCCATTCTCCATTCTCCATTCTCCA
>JBHHXF010000086.1:0-10171 GCA_046756905.1 Anaerolineae bacterium
CTTTTTCACCCCAGTTTCGGTTTCATGATTTCCTTCACTTCCACCACAATCTTGATCGCGCCCTTCGCATTCTCAAGCAGCTCCATCATCTCGCGGTATGCTTCCAGGCCGTGCAGCCGGTGAGTGAATAGCCGGCTGAGCAGGCCCGGCCAGCGCTCCTCCATAGCCACCATGTCCTGGACGCCATGCGCGAAGTAGGTGCGGTTGGCGTTTACCATGCCGACGACGACCTTGTTGCCCAGCACCATCTCCAGGTTGATGAGGTCGGTCGGGATTTCGGCGGTTCGGTCGCCGCCGGTCACGCTGGACAGGATGAGGACGCCGTTGTTGCCCAATACTTCCATCGCCTGGAAGGCCAGTGGGCTGGAGCCGGTCGCCTCGAAGATGATGTCGAACCGGCCGAGTTTCTCGTCCAGGCCTGGCACCGGGTCGGTTTCGGCGCTCAGGTAGGTCGCGCCGGCGGCTTCGGCGATCTTCGCTGGCAGGTTCGGCTTCGGGTCTTTGGCCAGCGTGTAGACTTCCAGACCCCGCAATCGTAGCGCGAATGTGGCCAGCAGGCCAATCGTGCCGGCCCCCAGCACTAGCGCCCGTTGCGGCCGCCACACCATCCGCTCCTGAATCTTGTACGCCTGATGAACGCCCTTCTCGACGATGCTGAGCGGCTCCAGGAGCACGCCCACGGGCTCGAGGGCCGGCGGAACCCGCACCAGGTACTCCGGCGTTTCCAGGTAATATTCGGCCAGATAGCCGTGTTCGCCCTTGATGCCCCGCTCGCGGTATTCCCCCTTGATGCACATGTCGTATTCGCCGTAGGAGCAGTTGATGCAGTCGTCGGGCCGGCGCACCGTGGCTACCACGTAGTCGCCGGGGTGCACTGAACTCACGTGATCACCCACAGCTTCCACGCGGCCGAAGGACTCGTGGCCGATCACCAGCACATCGGAGCCAGGGGGTGCCTCCCCATACTCAGCCTGGTTGATCTCGCGGTCCGTGCCGTCCACGCCGGCGCGAATCACGCGCACCAGGACGCCGTGTGTGTGCAAGGCCGGCTTCGGCAGATCGACAAGGTGCACGCTGTTGGGTTGTCCGGGGATGACGGCAACTGCTTTCAAGAGTGTGCTACCTTTCTGGAAAATGGTTGAGGGGCTATAGATTCCGGTACGCGTCTCGCCTGTGCCCTACCCGCAAGATTGTGACAATCTGGGCATCATCATCTACATCGTAGATCACACGGTAGCGGCCAATCCGTATTGCATAATCCGTTCTGCCACGCAGCTTCTTGTGTCCGTAAGACCGAGGGTCACGCGCCAAGTCGCTTATCGCAGCGCGGATCCTGTGCTGTATATCGGTTGGCAGGTTGCGCAGCTCTTTGTTGGCGCGCCTCGTGATTCTAAGCTGGTACGCCATTCAATTCAGCCTCGACCTCGCCCCAGTCGATCACTTCCTCCTCGCCGGTCGCGATACGGTACCTGGCTTCCATCGCATCAAAGGAGTCTTGCCAGATCTCCAACTCCTCAATCAGTCGGTTCCACTGTTCTGGATCGACCAGCACGGCGATGGCCTCACCGCGCTGGGTCAGCACCACCGGTCCCTCAGATAGCTTCTCCAGAACCTCGCTTTGTGTCTGTCGCAGCTTTGATATTGGAACAAGCTTTGGAACAGCATTCATACAGCACCTCTGTTCATTTGTGGTTAGCAATCTATGGGCAATCTTTTGCTATTCTACGTCAGAAGACTGGCGACGTCAAGCCTGGTCAAGCATGCTCGCCGCTGCCTCATCCACCATCCAGACCAGGTGGCCATTCGACGGCCTCACGAACTGCGCCGGCAGCTCATCCGGCACGTAAGGCCCTTGCAACACCTGGCGGAGCGTTTCGGCTTTCCCCTTGCCGGCCACCAAAAACACGACGAGCGATGCATTGTTGATGACAGGTGGTGTAAGCGTCAGGCGGAAAGTGGCCAGCTTCTCGACATAGTGCGCTGCAACCAGGCGTGTCTGCTCGTGAAGCACCTCGGTACGGGGGAACAGCGATGCTGTGTGGCCGTCACCTCCCATACCCAGCAAGATCAGGTCGAAGCGAGGAGTCTCAGTACCGGTCAAACTGAAGATATTGCGCAACGTTTCGGCGTAAGCATTGGCCGCAGCATTGGGGGGTTGTTCGCCGGCCATGCGATGGATATTCTCCAATGGCACCGGCACCTTCGACACCAATGCCTCCATTGCCATGCGATAGTTGCTCTCCGGGTGGTCCGGCGGCACGCATCGCTCGTCGCCCCAAAAGAAGTGCGTTGCCTCCCACGGAATCGCGACGCGAAAGCCCGGCGTCGCTAGGCGCTCATACACCGGCCGCGGCGTCGACCCGCCGGCCAGTGCCACAGTGAAGCGACTCTGGCTCCAGAACGCGACCTGCGCTCGCTGGGCGAACAGTTCCGCCGCCGCCTGACTCAATTCGTCCAAATCAGCGTAAATCCGCAGGTCCACCGACGATCCAGCAATCAGAGCTTCAACTCCAGTTGACAATTGACAATTCACAATTGACAATTGACAATTAACTCCCTCTCTCCTTAACGTGCCCACAGGCGCTGCGCCACATCCGGCCATCCCGTTGCATCATCCGATTGGCAGTTTCCGGCCCCCAACTTCCTGGCTCGTAGAAAGCCAGCTTGGGTGCATCTTCGGTCTTCCAGCCGGCAATAATCGGATCGATCAGCGCCCAGGCCAGCTCGATCTCGTCGGAGCGGGCGAAGAGAGAAGCATCACCCTGGAGGGCGTCCAGCAGCAGCCGCTCGTAGGCGCTGGGCAGTGCATCTGTTCCGAACTCGGAAAGGTAGTGAAACTCCATATCGACCGAGCGCATGGTCATGCCGGCGCCCGGCACTTTGGTCTCAAATTGCAGGTGCATTCCTTCGTCGGGTTGGATGCACAGGGCCAGGATGTTGGCGTTCAAACCGCCACTTTCAGGGAAGGGGAACATGAGGTGTGGTGCGCATTTGAACTCGATTAGAATCTCGGTCTCCTTGGCGGCCAGGCTCTTGCCCGATCGCAGGTAGAAGGGCACACCCTGCCAGCGCCAGTTGTCGACGTAGAGCTTCAACGCGGCGTAGGTGGCCGTTTGGGAGTTTGGAGCGACACCCGGTTCATCGCGGTAGGCTGGGAGCGCTTGTCCGTTCGCGTGGCCGGCGACGTACTGGCCGCGCACGGTACGCTCGGCCGTGTCCTCCGGTCGGATAGGCCGCAGGGCGCGCAGGACTTTCACCTTCTCGTCGCGTAGGGCGGTTGCTTCGAACGCCACCGGCGGCTCCATGGCCGTCAGGGTCAGCAGTTGCAGCAGATGATTCTGGAACATGTCCCGCAGGACGCCGGCCTGGTCGTAGTAGCCGGCGCGTTTCCCCACCCCCACCGTTTCGGCGACGGTGATCTGCACATTATCGATGTAGTTCCGGTTCCACAATGGCTCGAAAATGGCATTGGCAAACCGGAAGACCATGATGTTCTGAACCGTCTCCTTGCCCAGGTAGTGGTCAATTCGATACACCTGCAGTTCGTCGAATGCCTCGTGGATTGCCTGGTTGAGGGCGTGAGCCGACTCCAGGTTGTGTCCGAAGGGCTTTTCGACCACGACCCGCCGCCACCCGCCCTGTTCCGAGGCCATACCGCTGGCGCCAAGTTGAGCGACAATATCGCCGTAGAAGCGGGGTGAGACGGCTAGATAGTAGACGCGGTTACCGGTGCCCACACGTTCGTCTCGCAGTAGTCCGAGCAACCGGTCCAACTGCTCGAAGTCATCTGCGCTGTTTACATTGCCCGGACTGTAGAATAAACCTTGTGCGAATGGTTCCCACTCGGTCGTCACCACCGGCTCCTCGCCGAAGGTTTCGACCGCCTTGCGCATCTCGGAGCGGAACTCGTCGTGCCTGTAAGGGGTGCGCGAGAAACCGACGACACTGAATCCCCTGGGCAGCCGGCCTTTGCAGTGTGCGCTGTAGAGCGCTGGCATCAACTTGCGATGCGTCAGGTCCCCAGAGGCGCCGAATATGATCATCGTCGCCGGCGGTGAATTCGTGTTGCTCACTGTTGTTTAATCCTTTCGACAGCTACGCCCACCCGATAATCCATTGGGGAGAAGCCAATCCAGGTACTAAAGATATGAGTCCGCTGACTGCCACCCATTACCCCCCTATTTGGAACATATTCCTCTCTTGCGCGGAAACGCCCTCGTTCAGTGCATGGCCAGTGGGCTTCTGGTGAACTGCCCTCTGTAAAATGGTCTGAATGTCCTCAATAGTTCCACTATTGCGGATAGTGGCCTTCACATCGATCTCGTCGTCGTGGAGCAGGCACAGGTGGAACTTCCCGTCAGCCGTGAGACGCATGCGGTTGCACGTACCGCAGTAAGGGTTACTCACAGGGCTGATAAAGCCAATAATGCCCCGCGCCGCAGGCAGCCGGAAGTTCTCGCTCTCGTCGGCCGGACTATCTCCGGGCACATGAACCAATCCTCCCAGGGCCGTCTCAATGCGAGCCTTCGTCTCGGCGCTGGATACTAATTTGTCGACGGCAAACTGGGCCTCCGGGCCGCGCCCCAGGGGCATCAACTCGATGAACCGCACATACCAGTCATTTTCCAGCGTCAGACGCGCCAGATCGACTACGTCCTCGTCGTTGTACCCCTTGGCAACGACACAATTAATCTTGATCGGGGTCAGGCCGGCCTCCTCAGCCGCCTCGATGCCGGACCACAGTTTCTCTAGACTTCCCCACCGCATGATTAGTGGAAGGCGCTTGGGATTCAGCGTGTCGATGTGGACGTTCACCCGTCGCAGGCCGGCCTCGGCCAAGTCCCGCGCCATCTGCGGCAACCGAGTGCCGTTGGTTGTCATCGTAATCTCGTCAATCCCGTCGACGGCCCCCACCCGGCGCACAATCTCCACCAACTCTGGACGCAGTGTCGGCTCGCCGCCGGTGAAGCGAATCTTGCGAAAACCCACGCCGGCCGCCGCCCGCGCAACCAGCTCGATTTCATCGACGGTGAGTAGCTTATCGTTGGGTAGAAACCGCAGCCCATTTGTCGGCATGCAATACACACACCGCAGGTTGCAGCGGTCGATCAGGGAGATGCGCAGGTAATTGATGTGCCGGCCAAACTGGTCGTGCAATCGGACGGATTGTGTAGAATTGGAAACCATTTCAGATCGGTCCTGTTTATCTTTCGTTATAACATATTATCATAATATGGTACATTATAGGGCAGGTGATAGTATGACGCAAGGTTGACAAGGTATCACAACTTTGCTATACTAGCGGGCGCTTGCCTCACCGCTGTGTTTTTCGCATATTGGTCAGGGGGGCCTGGTCTTTGTGTCACGGCCCGGTGTTCGGTCGCGGCACGGTCACAACGTATTGTTCGAGGTAAAGTATGTTGCAGCAGTTACAGGAGAGGTTTTCCTTCATCGGGGTCGTAATGTGGTCCCTTCGCATCCTGGTCATCGTCATCGTCGTCTGGGGTTCCTTCGTCAGCCTCACCAGTGGGACTTATTCCGTGGCCCAGTGGCAGGACCTGATCATCGTTGGCCTGGCCCAGGGCGGCGTCTACGCGCTGATTGCTCTGGGCTACACCATGGTGTACGGTATCCTGGGCTTCATCAACTTCGCGCATGGCGATATCTTCATGGGCGGGGCGATGATCGGTTTCTACGTGGCGGACGCTCTGGCCAAGAACGGTCTTTGGGACAACAATCCTTTCCCTTCCCTCCTGATCGTACTCGCCGTGTCCATGCTCACATGCACTTTTCTGGCGGTGCTTCTGGAACGGGTGGCCTACCGGCCCCTGCGCGGTGCACCTCGCCTGATTCCGCTGATCACTGCCATCGGTGCATCGTTCTTCCTGGAGTATGCCTTCCGCGGACTCTTCGGGGCGGGCGTGAAATCCTACCCGGCCATGCGCATTCTAAGCGGCCACGTTTCCTTTCTTGGAATTCGATTTCTTAAGACCCAATTGCTGGTCATTCTGGCAGCGATCTTTATGATGGCATTCTTGTACTGGTTTGTCGAGAAAACCAAAACGGGGCGGGCGATGCGCGCGGTGGCAGAGGACAAGGAGATTGCTGCGCTCATGGGTGTTGACGTGGACCGGACAATCACGATCACCTTCGCCGTCGGCGGCCTGATGGCCGGCGCGGCGGCCCTGCTCTATTCTCTCGTCTTCAGGCAGGTTTTCTTCTTCACCGGCTTCCTGCCCGGGATCAAGGCCTTCACTGCCGCCGTCCTGGGGGGGATCGGAAACATCGTGGGGGCCATGGCCGGCGGCCTGCTGCTGGGTATGGTGGAATCCATTGGCCCCATTCTGGTGCTGGGCGGGTGGGGCGTTCCATCTCCCCATCAGTTGAAAGATGTGGTGGCTTTCACCGTGCTTGTCCTGGTTCTCATCTTCCGTCCTACCGGCTTGCTGGGTGAGCGATTGGCTGAGGAAAGGGCCTAGATAGATGGCTGAACATAGTGAAGTCGCACAGAAGGCCCAGGCCACCGAGCGACCGATAGCCCAGATTGCAGTTTCCCGACCCCGTGACCTGGACTGGAGCCGGGTGCCCAGGCTGGCACTCTGGGGGGGCGCCGCCGCCGTGCTCATTGCTGCCATGGGATTGGTGGAAGCTTTCGGCGAGCGTCAGATTGTCCAGGGCATGCTGACCATGGGTTACGTGCTCCTTTTCGGAGTGCCCCTGGCCACAGGCTACGTCGCCGGCCAGCCGCCACCACAATTGGAAGGGATGCCGCCTCCGCGCCGAGGTATCCAGAACCCGCTGGCCGGACTGGTGGCCGGGTTGGGAAGCGCCGTCTTGCTGTCCTTGTTCGTGGTCATTGCCAGCTCTATCAACCTGCGGCCTGTGCTGGTCAATGTCTCTCCCAGGCTGATGGAACTGCTCACTTTTGGGAAAGAGCTGGGCCCCGGTCTGATCCTGCTGGTGGGTGGGTGCGGGCTCGCCGGCCTGCTGGGGGGCGCCTTTCACCTGCTCCCTACCAGGTGGCGCACGCCGGCTCTCCAGGCCCTGCTTTCCGTCATCATTGTGGGGCTGCTGCGGGACCTCTTGTTCCGGATATTCCAGGGCTTGAAGCTTACCGCCCTGGGCGAGCTTCTGTTTGACCGGAAGGGCCTCTCCCCCCTGGGAGGCGTTGTCACGCTCGCAGTTACTTATGCCTTGTACATCTCGTTGGGGAAGAAGGACGTGCTGCTCCGCCGAGTGGACCGGTTACCTGCCTCTCAACAGCGCACACTGAGGTACGGGGCGATGGCATTGTTCATCGTGATCCTGGCCATTATCCCCCAGGTGGTGGGAAACTTCTTTAGCGAGGTCCTGACCATTGTTGGGCTGTACCTGCTCATGGGACTTGGACTAAATATCGTGGTGGGCCTGGCTGGGCTTCTCGATCTGGGTTACGTAGCCTTCTTTGCTGTGGGCGCCTACACGGCCGCCGTTCTGACCTCTCCCAGCTCCCCCCAATGGAATCCACAACTGGTTTTCTGGGCGGCCCTGCCGTTCGTTGTCC
The DNA here is from genome assembly GCA_046756905.1 of Anaerolineae bacterium. Classification (GTDB taxonomy): domain Bacteria; phylum Chloroflexota; class Anaerolineae; order Epilineales; family JAANWY01; genus JBHHTZ01. The sequence continues at coordinate 7,544 of JBHHXF010000086.1, forward strand.
TGGCAGCCGCCTCTGCCGGCCTTATGGTGGGCACTCCGGTGCTGCGTATGCGAGGCGACTACCTGGCCATTGTAACCCTGGGCTTTGGGGAGATCGCCCGGCTCGTGTTCCAGTCAGACTGGTTCAGGCCCATCTTCGGCGGCGCCCAGGGCATCATCAACATTCCCAGCCTGGCCATCGGGTCCACGAAGTTCGTTCGCCCGGCGGAAATCTACTACCCCATCCTGGGTTTTTGCTTGCTGGCCGCCTACATCTCGTGGCGTCTCGCCGACTCTCGCATCGGGCGGGCCTGGATCGCCATGCGAGAAGACGAGCAGGTGGCAGAAGCCATGGGCATCAATATCGTGACAACCAAGCTCTCGGCCTTCATCATAGGGGCTATCCTGGCCAGCTTCGGCGGTGCGTTGTTTGCGGTCAAGATCGGTTCCATCTTTCCCAGCAGCTTCTCGATCTACGTATCCATCACAGTGCTGGTGGTCATCATCGTGGGCGGCATGGGCAATATTCCTGGCGTGGTGGTGGGGACGCTGGCGGTGGTGGCGCTGCCCGAGCTATTGAGGGAGTTCCAGGAATACCGGCTCCTGTTCTACGGCGCGCTTCTGATTGGTATGATGCTGCTCAAACCCGAAGGGCTAATGCCCAGTGTCCGCCGCGCCCGGGAGTTGCACGAAGAGGAGATGGCGCAGGACGTATGGCTCAAGGCGGAGGGGAAGGCGGAGACCAAGGCCACAACGGAGGCAGCCGCGACTCCGACTGCCGTTCAAGCTGAAGGAGGGAAGCGTGGCACTGCTGGGAATTAGGGGCTTGAGCAAGGATTTCGGCGGGCTGCGCGCGCTCGACCACCTGGACTTCCACATCGAGGACGGGGAGATCGTCAGCGTCATCGGCCCTAATGGAGCTGGCAAGACAACCTTCTTCAATGTGATCACCGGGTTTCACGCCCCCAATGAGGGGGAGATCTTCTTTGACGGACATAATCTGGTGGACCTGCACCCAGACCAGATCACCAAACTGGGCATAGCCCGCACGTTTCAGACGATCCGTCTGTTCCTCAATATGACCATTCTGGAGAACGCCATGGTGGCGCAGCATTGCCGTACTCGCTCCGGGATCATCTCCACCATCCTTCAGTTACCCAGCTTCCGGGCAGAGGAACAGCGCATCCGCGAAAAGGCGAAGGAGTCCCTCGCTTTTTTCGGAACGCGGTTGGTGGGCTATCGCTTCGATCAACCGGCCATGTCCCTGTCTTATGCCAATCGCCGCCGGCTGGAGATCGCGCGGGCTATGGCCACGGAGCCCAAGCTGCTCCTTCTGGATGAACCGACTGCGGGTATGAACCCCCGAGAGACCCAGGAGATGACAGAGATCATCGGCCGGCTTCGAGATGAGAAAGGATATTCGATTATCTTCATTGAGCACGATATGCGCGTCGTGAAGGGGGTATCGGATCGCGTTGTCGTCCTGGATTATGGCCGCAAGATTGCAGAAGGCAGCTACGATGAGATTTCCCAGGACGACCAGGTACTCGAGGCATACTTGGGAAGAAAGGCGGCGAAAGCAGCATGACTCAGACTAGCCAGCCAGTCCTGGAGCTGCGCAATGTCAGTACTCACTACGGTCCCATCCAGATGCTGCGTAGCGTTGACGTAGAAATCCGTTCGGGGGAGATTGTCTGCCTGCTTGGGGGGAACGCCAGCGGCAAGACGACGACCCTCAAGACAGTCTTGGGCATGGTCGTCCCCACTGAGGGGGAGGTCCTTCTGAACGGCGAGAAGATCAGCGGGCTACCCATCACAGAGATTGTGGCTAAGGGCATCACGATGGTGCCGGAGAACCGTCGCCTGTTCAAGCGGATGAGCGTCTGGGAGAACCTGGAGATGGGCGCCTACCTCCGAGAAAATGGCAGGAGCTTGGAGGAGGACCTGGAGCGAATCTTCGATCTGTTCCCCCGGGTGAAGGAGCGTCTCCACCAGACAGCCGGCACGCTGAGCGGCGGTGAACAACAGATGGTGGCGGTGGCCCGCGCGCTGATGGCTCGACCCAAAGTCCTTCTCATGGATGAACCTTCCATGGGACTGGCTCCGGTGCTGGTGCAACAGAGCTTTGACATCATCCAGGAGATCAATCGAGCCGGCACCACCGTCTTTGTCGTGGAACAGAACGCCAACATGGCCCTATCCATCGCCGATCGGGGTTACGTTCTCCAGACAGGGCGGATCGTCCTGGCCGATACTGCGCAGAATCTCCTCAGCAACGCCCTGATGCGCCAGGCCTACCTGGGGGAGGTCTAGCCGGCATCCCGTGGGCGGCCGTGTGCGAGACGAATGGTAAGACACTGAAGTCACCGGAGATGTTCTCCCTGTTGATACCTCTGGGAAAGCTGGTTCACGAGGTCGAGGTCGAGGTCCGGTAAGGAGGTGATGGCAGAGCAGCCTGATTCAATGTCTTGAACTGACCCGCCAGTGCAGGCGAAGGTCTTGTGGCCGCGCGTGTTGCCTGGCGGAGTTCAGCGTTAGCGAGTGGAATACCGTGATCGTCTGGACCGAGAAGGTCAAGCTATCGACCAAGAGTCAAAGGAGGAGAAGAAACATGCGTGGTAGACGCATTCTGTTGATCATCGGATTGCTT
>JBHHXF010000087.1:0-10163 GCA_046756905.1 Anaerolineae bacterium
ACACGTTAAAACGTGTTTCGCAGTATCAGGCCATGAATTATGAAGTTTGAGAAATTAATCAGGGTACTGTGCTCGCCAGACTCGCCCGCCGATGAAGCGACGTCCTGATGGTTCGACAGGCTCACCACGGCGGCTCGTCGAAGGGTCGGCGGGCTACGAAGCTGCGCCCCATTATGAAGATTGAGTGCGGGCGCCGACTGAGAAGCAACGGGCCGTTACCCGATTATTTCCTCAATCTTCATCATTCATGGCGCTCCGGGCAGGTCTGCGCCCTCACCGCCGGTCACAGGCCGGCTGCGAGCAAGGAGTATTGGGTGCAGAGTCATTTCGGAGACTTCCCATGTTTGAGGAGGAGAGTCACATGAAGAAACAGGCGACAAACGCCCTCACTGTCATCATACAACCCCAGCGCATTGGCGTTGGATTCCGCACTTTGGGATTGATTCTGGTCTTGATCCTACTTGCACCAGGCAATGTTCTGGCACAAGATGGAACGGCGCCCGGCCAAGGGCAGCCTGAACGCGCTGGGCGCGCGCAACCGGCCGCGCCGGCGGCCCCGGCAGCCGTCACCTCGTGGACTAACGCTGCCGGCGGCAACTGGAATGTTGCAGGTAACTGGGACAACGGCGTGCCGGGCGCAGGGGACAACGCCATCATCAATCTGGCCGGCACCTACACCGTCATCATGAATGTGGACGTCACGGTCAACAGCCTCACGCTGGGCGGGGCCAGCGGGACACAGACGCTGGACGGAAACAATCGTACCCTCACTCTGAACAGCACCAGCACGGTCAACGCCAACGGCGTGCTGGATCTCAACAGCGGGGATCTGACAGGCAACGGTGATTTGACGGTCAACGGCACCCTCGACTGGACCGGGGGGTCGTCAACGATTAGCGGCGCGGGGGCATTGACCGTCAACGGTTCGATAACCATCAACGCCTGGCCCAATCCTGCCGTGACTCTGGATGGACGGACGCTCACGCTCAGCAACACAGGCACGGGCGCCTGGACGGGCGAGGGTATGACTTTCAAAAACGGGGCGGTGTTCGACAACCAGGGCGCCTTCGACATCCAGGATACCACCTCGATTGGGGATATTGGCGGTACCAACCGCTTCGACAACTCCGGCACGGTCACCAAGAGCGCCGGCAGTGGCACGAGCCGCATTGACGTGGCCTTCAACAACACCGGCACAGTCAACGTCAACAGCGGCACCCTGGATCTGAATGGTGGCGGCACCCATGCTAGCACCTTCAACGTCGCTGCTGGCAAGACCTTGCAGTTTAGCGGTGGCACTCACAGCCTGGGTGATGGGACCGCGTTCACTGGTGACGGCACGGCGCAAATCACAGGCAACGGCACTGTCGTGAACACCGATGGCGCCACGACCGGCACCACCGTGAGTGCCAGCACCACCCTGAGTCTAACTGGTAGTGGCAAACTGGGCGGTGATGGCAAGTTGACCGTCAACGGCACGTTCGACTGGACCGGGGGGTCGTCAACGATTAGCGGCGCGGGGGCATTGACCGTCAACGGTTCGATAACCATCAACGCCTGGCCCAATCCTGCCGTGACTCTGGATGGACGGACGCTCACGCTCAGCAACACAGGCACGGGCGCCTGGACGGGCGAGGGTATGACTTTCAAAAACGGGGCGGTGTTCGACAACCAGGGCGCCTTCGACATCCAGGATACCACCTCGATTGGGGATATTGGCGGTACCAACCGCTTCGACAACGCCGGCACGGTCACCAAGAGCGCCGGCAGTGGCACGAGCCGCATAGACGTGGCCTTCAACAACACCGGCACAGTCAACGTCAACAGCGGCATCCTGGGTCTGAATGGCGGCGGCACCCATGGCAGCACCTTCAACGTCGCTGCCGGCAAGATCTTGCAGTTTGCCGGCGGCACCCACAGCCTGGACGGGGTCACGTTCGGGGGTGCGGGCACAGCCGAGATCACCGGCGGCACGGTGAACCTGGCCAATACCGTGTCCTTCGCCGGCAATCTCACCCGCAGCGGCGGCACCTTCAATGCCGGCGCCAGCACCGTGACCTTCAACGGCGGCGCTACCCAGAACCTGACGCTCAACACAGCCACTGCGTTCAACAATCTCACCGTGTCCAGCGGCACCACGCTGGTGGAGACGGTAGCAACTGACAACGGGACCGTCAACGGCACGCTCACCAACAACGGCACGATTCGCAAGTCAAAATCTGGCCTCGGCACCGGCAGCACTGGCTTTGGCCTGACCGGCGCAACCATAAACGTGTCTGACCTGGGCAGCATGACATCCCTGCAAGTGGATCGCCTGGGCAGCGCCCACGCGCAAGAGAATGCCAACGGGGGCGGCGCCGATATGCTCGACCTGTATTTCTCGCTAACGCCAGATGCCGATCCTAACAATGCAGAACTTTGCCTGTCCTACACCGATGCAGACCTGACAGCGGCGCCGGCTGTTTCCGATGAAGCTAACTTGCGTCTTTGTCGGTGGACAGGTAGTGCCTGGAGTTGTCCCGGGCGGAGTGGCAGCAGCAATGCCACAAACAACACAGTCTGTGCGGCTGGCGTGAGCGCATTTTCTGATTGGACCATGGGTGAGGTCGGCCCCACCGCCGTCACGCTGCAAAGCCTGACGGCGCGGGGCGGCGCGCCCGCTGGCCTGTTAGCCATTGCCCTGGGCGGGCTGGCGGTGTTGGGGTTGGTGGGGGTCTGGCGGTGGCGAAAGACTACAGCAAATTCGTATCAGTAAATTCCATGTCGGGTACTGAGGTAGACGTGGCAGAGGGTGTAGTCTCAGTAGATCCACATTTTGGCTCGTAGTAACGACTTTAGTCGTTGTTCTTCGCTGAACGACTGAAGTCGTTACTACGAATTTGGATCTACTGAGTCTACCAACGAGGAGGAGTCATCATGCAACAGATCGAAGGCAGCCTGTTTGAAGAGCAGGCCGGCCAGGTCCAACCCGAGCGGCGAAAACCGTATGCCAGACCCAGGATCATCCACGAGTTGGAACTGGAAACCCGGGCCGGCTCGCCCCTGGGCATCGATCCGCTCGACCCACTGGATCCGTTCAACCTGCTCGACAGGGATGCAAATGAATAGAGAACGTCCATCGGGCTGCCTCAAAAGGCGTTCAACATCCGGCGCAACCCCCGGGTCGCGCTGCTCTTCTCCGACCCGACGGCCAGCGGTCTCACCGATGCGCCGGCGGTGTTGGTGCAGGGTGACGCCGAAGGCAGAGGTCAAGCCCACCGAATGAATTCGGTGGGCCCTTCGACAACCCTTCGACGGGGCTCAGCGCGAATGGCTGGTTCAGGTCGAGCACATCCCCAGCGGGGAAAAAGCGTACTTCACCTCGTTGGAAGAGTTCTTCGCCTTCATCCGGGCGCAACTGGCCGGCCCGCAGAGGGTCGAGGGTGCAGGGAAGCAAGGAAGCACAGGAGTTTAGTGCCGGTTTCCGCGGAGGAACAAGATGCTTAGCCGACGTTCGAGGAGAAGACTCAATCAGATCATCAGCGTCATCCTGTGTGCAACCATTCTGGCCCAGTCCAGCCCGCTGCCGGCCTGGCCCTACCTGCGGTCAAGGTCGGACTCGCGCAGACCGCTGGCTGGCGTGCGCCCGGTGCGTGCGGCAGAGAAGACAACCGCCGGCATTGCACCGCGGGTGCTACCCACACCGTCGCCGGCTGTGCCCGTGTCGCCCCAGGCCACGCCTCCGCCGCGCTCCAACCAGGGCCGGCCCGTCGCGGTCGAGGCTGTCTCTCACCTTTCTGCGCTCCCACAAAGCCTGCCCCACTCCGCATCTGATTTCGGACCCTCCGGCTGGGCTCAGCGCAGGTCTCGGATTGCGGATTCGGGCGATCGCAACTCGCAATCTCCATTCTCCATTCTCCATTCTCCAATATCCAATATCCCCCTCACGACTGGCTGGAACCTCATCTCCCTCCCTCTCGAGCCACCCGACACCGACCCCGCCGCCGTCCTGAGTTCCATCGCCGGCCAATACAACCTGGCCTACGCCTACGACGGCTGCGATGCCGCCGACCCGTGGAAGCTGTACGATCCGGCCGCCCCACCGCCGGCCAACGACCTGACGGCCATTGATCACCGCATCGGCCTGTGGATCGAGATGACGGCCGACGCCACCCTGGATGTGGCCGGCACCCAACCCACCAGCACGGACATCCCACTGTGCGAAGGCTGGAATCTCATCGGCTACCCCCTGGACGAGGCATGGCCCGTGGCCGAGGCGCTGGCGTCCATTGAGGGCAAGTATGACCTGATCTTCGCCTACGATCCCACCGACGTCGCCGACCCGTGGGAGGTGTTCGAGGTGGGGGTGCCGGCCTGGTCCAACGACTTGCAGGTGATGCAGGCGGGGCGCGGGTTCTGGGTACACGCCACCGAGGACGTGACTCTGACCATCGCGAAGCCGGAGCCGGCCGCCACCCCAACCTCCACGCCGACCGCTACCCCGACTCTGCCGCCGGCCGAGGGCGACCCACCCACAGCCGAGATCACTAGCCCGGCCGACGGCTCCGAGGTGACGGACTTCGTGGACATCGTGGGCACGGCCGACGACCCCGACGGCGACCTGGTAGAGTACCGTTTGCAGTACCGGCCGGTGGGCACGACAGGAACAGTTTCGGCAGCTCAACGGAGGCTGAGGGCCGTAGCCCTGCAGCAGGCGGACGCCGAGTGGACCACCATAGCCGCCGGCAACGCACCGGTGGTGAACGACGTGCTGGGCCGGCTGGACCCGACCCTGCTCCTCAACGGCATGTTCGAGATCCGCCTCGTGGCCGAGGATAGCGAGGGCCAGCAAACCATCGCCTCACTGCATCTTGTGATCAGCGGGCATCAGAAGATCGGCCACTTCACCCTGTCTTTCACGGACCTGGCCATCCCCGTGGCCGGCCTGGACATCACCGTCATCCGCTCTTACGACAGCCGCGACAAGCACGTAGGCGATTTCGGCGTGGGCTGGACGATGCAGTTGACCAGTGTGGAGCTGGCCGAGAGCGGCGTGGCCGGCGAGGACTGGGAGGAAACGACAACCGGTGGCTTCTTCCCCAGCTACTGCATACAACCCACTCAGTTGCACATGGTGACGGTGAGGTTCCCCAATGATGAGGTGCACCGCTTCGCCCCGCGGATAACGCCCCGGTGCCAGGGTCTGATCCCTATCCAGTTCGCGACGGTCGAGTACGTGGCGCTGCCGGGCACGACGTCGCGTCTCCAGCCGATGGCCGGCAGCGATGTGGTGATCCTGGGGAGTCCCGGCGGACCGGTCGAGTTGCGCGACCTGGATCTGAACCTCTACGATCCCAGGAGCTACACGCTCACGACGCGAGATGGCACATCCTTCGTGGTTGACGAATTTGCGGGTGTCGAATACATCACCGATCCCAACGGCAACAGCCTGACCATCACCCCGAACGACATCACCCACTCCACGGGCAGGAGTGTGGCCTTCCAGCGGGACGGGCTGGGCCGCATCACCCGCATCACCGATCCCATGGGACAAAGCCTGACCTACAGCTACGACGCCAATGGTGACCTGGCAAGCGTCACCGACCGGCAGGACAACGTCACCACCTTCACCTACGATGGGGCCCACCGTCTGCTGGAGATCCACGATCCGTTGGGGCGTAGGCCGGCGCGCAACGAATACGATGCTGACGGGCGTCTGATTGCTACGACCGATGCCAACAACAACCGAATCGAATACACTCACAACATCGGCGGTCGCCAGGAAGTTGTCCAGGATCGCTTGGGCAACCGGTCTGTTCTCAGCTATGACGACCGCGGCAACATCGTTAGTCGCACGGACCCCCTGGGAAACACGACAACCTTTACCTACGATAGTCAGGACAACAAGCTGAGTGAGACCGATCCCTTGGGCGCCACGACCTCATGGACCTACAACGCTAGTGGGGATGTTCTCAGCCAGACCGATCCGCTAGGAAATACTACTTCATGGACCTACAACAGTCGGGGGCAGGTTCTGAGTCAGACAGACTCACGAGGAAACACCACCACTTTTGCCTACGACACCAACGGCAATCTGACAAGCAGGACAGATCCGTTGGGGAACACGACGACCTACTCCTACGATGCGCGCGGCTTGGTTGCGAGCAGCACGGATGCGTTGGGAAATACGGTGCGCTTCACGTATGACAGCTTCGGTAACCCCATCCAGCAGACTGATCCGCTGGGTGGTGTCATTGAGGCCACCTTCGATGCAAACGGCAACGTACTCTCCCAAAGTCACACTCGCACCACCGCAACCGGCATGGTGCGGGAGACATTCACCAACGAATACGATGCCAACGGTAACCTGATACGTTCGATTGACCCGTTGGGAAACAGTCTCGAGCGAACCATCGACGTCCTGGGGCGAGTGACCAGCACCCAAGACCAAGTGGGACGCATAACGACGGTGAACTATCGCTACCCAGATCTGCCTGAGACCGTCCACTATCCGGGTGGCGACACTGTCTCAGCCACGTACGATGCTGAGAATCGCCTTCTCACGTCCACTGACCAGGCCGGACGTACCATCGAGTTTGTGCCCGATGCCTTGGGTCGTCCCATTGAAGCCAAACAGACCGGCGTTGGCAGCATCACCCGCGACTATGATCCTATGGGCCGCCTGCTCGGCGAGACCGATCCCCTTGGCCGCAGTACCAGCCAAACCTACGACGCTGGGGGGCGCCCCACCAGCTACACCGACGCTGGCGGCGGAGTCACTACCTCCAGCTACGACCAGGCCGGCAACCTGGTTGCAGAGACTGACGCGCTGGGCCACACAACGCACTACACCTACGATGAGGCCAACAACCTGACGGCCATCACGTATGCCGATGGCACAACCACCACCTTCAGCTACGACGAGCTGGGCCGCAAGGTCTCTGAGACAGACCAGGCGGGGAATGCGCACACATTTGTCTACGATGAGTTGGGCCGGCTTGCTTCGGTGGCCGATCCACTGGGCAACGTTACAGCTTTCGGCTGGGATGAGGCCGGCAACCTGACCTCGATCACCGATGCCAGGGGGCGGACGACGACCATGGAGTACGACGCCATGGGTAACCGGATTAGGCGGACCCTTCCCGACGGCAACTTCGAAACCTGGAGTTACAACGCTGTTGGACAAGTCGTGTCGCACACCGACTTCAACGGCAACACGACTACCTTCACGTACAACGTGAAAGGTCAACTGGCTAAGAAGACGTACGCAGACGGCAGTAACGTCAGTTACACCTATGATAACAAGGGGCTACTGACAACCGTTGCCGACAGCCGGGGTAGCACTCAATACACGCGAGACACGCATGGACGAATCACCCAGGTCGTCCACCCAGATGGCAACACTATCGCTTACACCTACGACCTGGCCGGCAACATGACATCCATGACAACTCCCGCCGGGACGACGACGTACACCTACGACTCGTTGAACCGCCTGATGACGGTGACCGGCCCCGACGGCGGCGTGACAACCTATACCTACGACGCTGTCGGCAACCGCACCAGTGTTACCTATCCCAACGGCGCCCTGGCCGAATACACCTATGACAGCTTGAACCGTCTGACGAAGCTGGTCAACAGGAAAGCGGACGGCACCGTGATTTCCAGCTATGCGTACACCCTTGGCCCGGCGGGCAACCGTCTCAAGGTCGTTGTGCATAGTGGCCGCACGGTGGATTACACCTACGATGACACGTACCGGCTCATTGAGGAAAGGATCACCGATCCGGCGGCTGGCGTCAAGACCATCAGCTACACCTACGATGCCGTTGGCAACCGCCTGACGAAGGCCGAAGATGGTGTAACCACCACCTACACCTATGACACTCGTGATCGCCTCTTGACGGCTGATGGCATCGCCTTCACCTACGACAACAACGGTAATTTGCTGACCCGCACCGACGCGAGTGGTACAACTCGCTACAAGTACGACCTCGAAGACCGCCTAACCAAGATCACGGCTTCGGATGGGTCCGTTGTGACCTACATCTATGACGACCAGGGCCACCGCGTGCAGAAGACCAGCCCAACCGGCACGCGCACCTACCTGTGGGATGCGCATGGCTCCCTGCCCAACGTGGTTCTGGAGAGCGATGGTAGCGGAGCCATTGTCTCCAGCTTCACCCTTGGCGACGACCTGATCAGCATGAAGCGCAATGCTACGATCCTATACTACCATTACGATGGACAAATGAGCACCCGCCAGATCACTGACGCGGCTGGCAGCGTAACCGACGAGTACACCTATGATGCCTTTGGCAATCTCCTTGCTCACAGTGGTAGCACGGACAACGAGTTTCTCTTCACGGGCCAGCAATTCGACGCTGATGCCGGCTTCTATTATCTGCGCGCTCGCTATTACGACCCGGCAACTGGACGCTTTGCCACAAGAGACCCTGTCGAGGGGACGATATTCGATCCGCCCAGTCTGCACAAGTACGTTTACGGCTACAATGATCCTGTCAATCGCATGGACCCGAGCGGCCTACAGAATTCCCTGATCGATACTGTGATTGCGATTAGTATCGTTTCCACTCTGGCAACCATGTTCATCACAGCGGCCGTTGGCGCAGTTGGCTTTGCCTTGGGGTTTCCGCCTCTGAAGACCTTTGAGCGCACGGCAGATGCTGTTACCATTGGTGTCTCTGGAAGTCTCAGCCCCGGCATCTTGCTCGCTAGTGTGTGCGTAGTCTGTCACTTCCTTAGTGGTGTGGGGGGCTTTGAGATACTCCATGTCTTCGACAAGCCGGCCAGCCAGTGGGAACTCTTCGGCTACCTGGGGATGTCGGTCAGCATTGCCCTCCCATCAGGCGCTTTTAGTTGGAGCGGCTATGTCGGGTGGGTGTGGAACGTGGTAGAACCAAAGGACTATTCCGGTTGGTTCTTCTCAGTGTCTGCCGGGGTTGGTTTCATGAATCCGTTCATCGGCCTGCCACCTCAGGTAACAGCCTTCACCGGACCGCCGGTAAAGGGCGGGCTTCCCTCAGCCGGCTTCGGCATGCAGGTGTTCCCCCGGTACACACGGAGTTGGAATGTCGGCACATCGTGGACGTACTATTGGCAACTGGGCCCCCTGCAAGGTGTTGCCAAATCGGTGCTAAGCAGGGTAGCAAGCGCTGCCAAGTCGCTGGCTGCGGCCGGGTTGCAGGCGGGAAAGGAACAGCTCTACAGCCTGTGGCAATCACTCATCACCTACCAGGGCCCCAGCCGAGGGCCTTTCCAGCAACCATTACATCCGTAGATCATTCCCCATCTGCCGTTGTGTTACGGTGACAGTGGAGGCCGTGGTGAGACTTGGTTCTGAAGTGGCTTGAGGGACAGTGACAATGCAATTGAGAGCGGTTCTAGTTGTGGGTAGCCTGTTGGCCGTCACTACCGGCATGGTCGTCCTGACCAGCGAGTCTCACAGTGCCGCGACCGGCCATGTGAGCCAGGCTGAATCAGCATCCGCTTGGGCGATGGGCGCTGTCAAACAGACCGCCCCTCCCCCCCTGCCGGCCAGCTTCTACGGCACGGTGACAGTCAACGGAGCAGATGCACCCGAGGGGACGCCGGTCTCAGCCTGGATCGACGGCATCAGGTACGCGACAACGGACGCCTTCATCTTCGACGGCCGATCCATGTACGCCATGGACGTCCCCGGCGACGATCCCGCCACGCCGGAGGTGGACGGCGGCCGGCCAGGCGACACCATCGTCTTCCACGTCGGCGGGCTGAAGGCCGGCCAGACGGCGACCTGGCAGGGAGGTACGAACACGGCACTGGACCTGACGGTGACGAGATGGCGGGTGTTGTTGCCGCTGGTGTTGGAGATTGGAGATTAGGGATTAGGGATTAGAGATTGGAGAGTGGCGGGTCACAGGTTGTAGGTTGGCTGGATGGCTGGATGGCTGGATGGCTTGATGGCTGACGGAACTGAGGCGAAAAACGAAAACGGGAAAAGGGGAAGAGGGCCTCAGGGGAGATCGAAGTGATCTGGCGGAGTTGAGCGAACACGTCTCTGGAGTGCAAGGGGGATTCGTTCGATCCTCCGAATTCGCTGTTATATGCCCGAGAAGAACACGGATCACTCGGATTCACGGATCATGCCTCTGGCCCAGCCGGCCAATCCGCCCATCCCAGCG